>DAOUWQ010000150.1 GCA_030667035.1 Candidatus Heimdallarchaeota archaeon
ATATTATTCAGAATTTTCATCTCACAACAATGTTTGAAAGGTCAATTCATGTACAAAAAACAAGTGCACAAACAGGATTAGGCATTTACGAAGCATTTCAATGGATTCATGATCAGATTCTTTCCAAAAAATCACGCCGAGCTAATCGCAATGTTTCCCGAGCTGTTACTCCAAAACCCACTTAGAAAGATGAAAGAGTTTTTTCAACTATTTACTCTTCATATCTATTATTTTTGATTTTCTTACTTTAAAGTATCAGTTATAACTCCAAATGATAATTATTACTTAGGAAAAAATTATTATAGACTCTGTTCTATATAGATTCAATCTCTATGTATTTATTATCTAGTCAATTAAATCCTGGTGACAACTCATGAGCGGTACTGGTCGTAGAAAAAGCAGCATAATGAAATATGTACCTGAAGAGAGGATAGTGTTGAGGGGATTTCTAGAAGCTGAAGGTGTCAGCAAAATCGAAGGTCATATTGTTCTAATAAATTGTATTCGAGTAGAAAATCTTGATCAATTTGTTGAAAAAGATGATGAAATTATTGTTCTCCCAATTCTAAAAGGAGGATAAAATTCTTTTTTTTATTTTATTTGTTTTTCTTCTTTAGTTTTCAATTATTTAATTAATCTTTTATTATATATCTAAATAAGAAATAAGCAGCAATTGTTAATCCTATTCCTATACAACCCCATAGCAAATCAAACCAGTCATATACCGATCTATCACTAAATCCTTTGAAAAGGGCCATGAAAATGAGTAATGGTCCTAAGAAAATGAAGGTTAAACTGAAAGTCATTGCAGAGCCCATTTTTATTGCTACCCAACCTAATCCAGGAGCAACAGCAGGTTTTGATGGTTTCTTCTGTTTTCTACGCTTTCTTTTCATTCGAACTTTTGTCGTAGAATCTTTTTCAGGGCTTTCTTTTTGTTTCTGCATCATTTCTTCTGCTTGCATTTCCAGAATTAATGCATCCTTTTCTTCGGAAGTTAGCGATGAAAAATCAATTTCTCCTTCCTCTATATCTTCTTCAGTATCACTTTTTGATTCATCAATATTGTCAGAGGACATAGCTTCAACCATCTCGTATTGTATACTGTTGACTTGCTCTCAAAAATCATTCGTTTATTTCGTAATTTGTATTATTCTGCTTTTTCTAATAGCTACTACATACAAAAGTATTAAAAAACTACTCTCTTTGCTTTTTATTATAGAACCAGATGTTTAAAAATCGATATTTTCACATTAATTTGAAAAGAAGGATTAGACTCTATGGAGTGTTCGACTGTTGAAAATTGTACCAGATACTAGTGTTATCGTATCCAGATTTATCGTATCAGAAATTCTTCAATTAAAAGATCAAGTTGAAGAAGTTATCATACCCCGAATTGTTATTAGTGAAATAGAAAACATGGCGAATAATCGTCGCTCTAAAGGGTTTGAGGGATTAGAAGAATTAAAGAACCTACGATTTGAATGCAATCATCTTGGTATTTCGGTTACATTAGCAGGTGAACGTCCGAACCTCGATGAAATTAAACTTGCGTCATCGGGTGAGCTTGATTCAAAAATACGTGATGTTGCACGAGAACATGATGCAGTGCTATATACTAGTGATAAAGTATTAGTTTCAATGTGTGAAGTTGAAGGTATTGCTGTTGAGTATGTTAAAAGTCCTCCAAGAAAAAAACCGTTAAAACGTATTTTTGACTATTTTGATGATGAAACTATGTCAGTCCATTTACGAGAAAATGTTCACCCACGAGCTAAAAAAGGAAGACCTGGAGACTGGCAATTGGTAAAAATTGCTGATACTATTTCCACTCATGAAGAAATTAACGAAGTAATTAGTGATACTGTTTCTATTGCTCGCACTACTCCAAATTGTTTCATTGAAATGGATGAACCAGGAGTTCAAGTTATCCAACTTGATGCTATGAGAATTGTTATTGCACGACCTCCATTTTCAGATGCCCTTGAAATTACAGCTGTTAAACCCATTGTTAAGCTCTCACTTGAAGACTATCATTTGACTGAAAAACTTCTCTTAAGATTACGAGAAGGTGCAGAAGGAGTGCTAATTGCTGGTTCCCCAGGAGCAGGAAAATCAACATTTGCGCAAGCAGTAGCTGACTTTTTTGCCTCGCAGAATAAAACTGTAAAAACAGTAGAAAAACCGCGAGATCTTCAAGTTGGTCCAGAAGTGTCTCAATATACTGCACTAGGTGGCGATTTCAGGAAAACAGCTGATATCATGTTACTCATTAGACCAGATTTTGTTATCTTTGATGAGTTAAGAAAAACGGATGATTTCAAAGCTTTTGGAGATATGCGTCTTGCAGGTATTGGTTTGGTAGGAGTTATACATTCTACAACCGCAATAGAAGCGATTCAACGGTTTATTGGTAGAATTGATCTTGGATTGATTCCGAGTATTTTAGATACCGTCATCTATGTTAAGGATGGTAAAATAGCTGATGTTATTGAACTTCGAATGACTGTAAAGGTTCCCTCAGGCATGCAAGAACGTGATCTTGCCCGGCCAGTAATTGAAGTTAGTGATTTTGAAACAGGTCGCTTACGTTATGATATCTTTGTTTTTGGAGAGCAAGTTTCTGTGATACCAGTTGATAAAGTTGGTTCGGCAAATCTTCCACCCTTAAAGAAAAGTGAGCAGAAAAATATTGAAAAAACAATTCGAAAAGCAATAAATGTTGATCGATTAATTATTAAAAAAACCGGTCGAAATTCCATTCGTATTGAAGTTTACCCTGACGATATTCCACGTGTTATTGGTCGTAAAGGTAAAACAATCAACGAGCTTGAGAAAAAGATCGGTATGCGTATTGATGTGAAACCAATTTCCTCTGATAAAGAAGATGTTGATGAGTCAAGCGATGTTGATGAATCAAGCGTTGATGTAAAGAAGAAAGGTGAAACACCAATTGATGTTCGTCTTACTAAAAGTCATATCATCTTAAATTTTCCAGAAGACCAACAAGGAACTAATATTGAAGTAGTTACAGAAGATAGAAGTATTTTCTCAGGTTCGATTGGTAAGAAGGGAGAAATAAAGATTGACCGTTCCACCTCTATTGCAAAGGAAATAATTAAAATCATTAATAGAGGCGAAATGATTTTTGCCAAGTTAAAGTAATCGTTAGAGAAAGCTATGCTCTCTCTAATAATTTTATTTCTTTGTTCTCAGCAACAATTACTCGAGAAATCAAGCCCTTTGGAAAAAGACCATTTTCCATTACACCCGGAATATTATTCAGTTGTTTTTCCAATTGCTCAGGATTAGATATTTCTTTGAAATCAGTATCAAGGATAATATTTCCATTATCTGTAACCGTTGGACCAAGCTTATCCGTAGCTTTTCTTAGAGAAACTATACCGCCTAAAGCTTCCAATTCTCTTTTCACATATTCTTTTGCAATTGGTATTACTTCAACTGGTATTGGAAAACTTCCTCCCAACGTTGAAACAAGTTTTGAAGCATCTACAATAATGATTACCTCATTTGCTGCTCCCGCAATGATTTTTTCCTGTAGCATAGCTCCTCCGCCACCCTTGATGATATTCAAATCATTATCAACTCGATCTGCCCCATCGATTGTTAAATCAATTTTAGGATATTGATTCAATGAACCAACTTGACAACCCTGTTCAATCAACATTGCTTCGGTATCAAATGAACTTGGAATACAAATAATCTCACTAAGGTTAAAATCAGCTTTCTTAAGCAGTTTAATAAATTCTTTAACGGTTGAGCCACTCCCAACACCAAGAATCATTTTTTCCTTAACATATTCAAGCGCTTTTTGTGCTGATCTTTGTTTCATTAACAATTTTTCGTCTTGTTTTTGAGTAGACATATAATTCATCTCGTTAATTTTAATTCTATGATGTGAATAATGCTTGTAACTCGTAATAGGAAACATCACCTAAACGGTCTACACAAGCAATTAGCAACTCTTTTTTAATACTTTGAATTTGAACAACTATTTTGTCAAGCTTCTCAAGATTGATTGATTGACCTTCAGCTAACGGACAAATCATTGTTTTTGCAGGTTTTTCCCCAATCTTTGCACCACGAGGATATAATCGATATTTCACCAAATCACTGATTCCACGATTTATGATATATCCTCTATTTCTTAGATCTTTATAGACAAGATAATCATTCCAGAACCCTTTCTCTCTTTTTGAAAATAAGGTAGTGCATTCACTTATTCCCAAAACAGTTCCAGATTCGTTGAGTATGCTAATTACTCCTCTCTCATAGAGATGAAGAGCTTCCTCGAAATTCAGAGTAAGAGTTTTATCTTTGTTAAGCATACCATAAAAACCATTATCATAAATTATACGAGCATCTTGATGATCTTCTACAAGAACCGAATCTTTTTGGAGGATTGCTTTTATTGGTGAAGGATTCCTATTTTTCTTATTTGTGGGATTATTATCATCAAGAGATTCGTTCATTTTTCTGTCACATCACTATTAATGTAGTAGCACTGCTAGTTTATGTAATAACTGAGAAAAAGCACTTTTTAAACAATTGGTCAACTAATTGATTTTTATTAATTATTACCCTCTATTTCACGAATTAAATCACGAAGATCGGCTGCTTTCTCAAATTCAAGTTTTTGTGCTGCCTCTCTCATTTGGTCTTTCAATTCCATCAGAACTAAAACAAGATCGCTTTCTTCCATTGTTGCTAATTCTTTTACTTTCTTAGATGAAATCGTTTCAATCTTCAATAAACCATCCGTGATATTTTCCAGTGATTTTTGAATTGTTTGAGGAGAAATATTGTGCTTTCTATTATGAGCAATTTGAATTCTTCTTCGGCGATTATTATCATCAACTGTACGTTTTATAGAATTAGTCATCTTGTCCGCGAAAAGAATTACTTTACCATTAATATTTCTTGACGCACGACCAATTATCTGCGTAAGGGAACGAACAGAACGAAGAAATCCTTCTTTATCTGCATCTAAGATCATCACTAATGATACTTCAGGTAAATCGAGCCCTTCTCTCAATAAATTAATACCAACGAGTGCATCATATTTTCCTTTTCTGAGGTCACGTAAGATTGTCACTCTATCAATAGTATGAATTTCGGAATGAATATAATGTGCTTTAATGCCTTTCTCAATAAGATACTCTGATAATTCCTCAGCCATTCTTTTAGTTAAAGTAGTTACTAGGGTACGTTCATTTTTTGCTGCTCTTAATTTAATCTGATCAAGAAC
>DAOUWQ010000141.1 GCA_030667035.1 Candidatus Heimdallarchaeota archaeon
GCTTCATGGTCGTGGGAATGAGTATTTTTTGTCAAGACATTCAACTTTTAGTAGCAAATATTTGAGAGTATAGTTTTCACTTTAAAATTCTATTTACAGTTGAATAATCTATTTTAGAGAAGCATTTTTTAATAACAATTAGAGGAGATATCAACTAACTTTTATTGTGTGAAGAAAAGTCAATAATTGAAGAAAACAAAAGATTCTGGTGTATCGAATGTTAGGCAAAACTCAGACGAGAAAAGCTTTATTGGTTGAAGCAGTTCTTGATAGAAAACAAGGAGATCATTTATCAGAACTTTCTGAATTAGCCTACGTTTCAGGATATAATGTGGTTGGGAAAGTAACTCAAAATATACAAAGATCAAATCCCGAGTATCTATTCGGAAAGGGTAAGGCAAAAGAAATTAAGGGAAAAGTAAAAGAGCTACAAATTGATGCAGTAATTATAGAAAACAAGCTTGATCAAAATCAATTAGAAAATCTGCGAAAAATGTGGCGTGTCGAAATAATTGATAGATTTGAATTAATTCTGGAGATTTTTATTAAAAGAGCAGGTACTCAAGAAGCAATAACACAAATTCGTCTTGCAGCGTTAAAAAAAGTTGGTGGGTCAAGGCTCGAGGATCACCGTTCAGTAGAAACTCGTCATAAAATAATCAGAAGACTTGAGAGTAAACTTGTCCAAATTAGAAAAGCAAAAGATCTAAGAAGAAAGAGAAGAGTCAGTTCAGGATTCGATTTAATCGCTATTTGTGGTTATACAAATGCTGGAAAAAGCACTTTAATGAACGCGTTAACAGAAGCAGATGTTGAAGTAAACAGTAGAATGTTTACTACATTGTCTACTACAACAAGAAGTTTTGATTCATTTGGGAGAAAGATTCTCGTTACAGATACTATTGGTTTTATTTCTAGATTACCGCACGTTCTTATGGCTGCTTTTTATGCAACCTTGAAAGAAATCAAAGATGCAGATCTAATACTCTTTTTGATTGATTGTTATGACTCTAAAGAAAATATTACTAGAAAAGTGTTAGCATCAATGAATACTCTTTTGGCAATTGAAGCTGAAGGAATTCCTTTAATTCCAGTATTGAACAAAATAGATATTGCAGAAAATGTTGATGCGAAAGCAGCTATTGTAGAAGCAGCATTAAAAACAAAACCAATTTTGGTAAGCGCAAAAGATAGTATTCATCTAATAGATCTTAAAGAACATATTATGACTATTCTAGAAACTTTCCGATTTCATATTAAAATTCCTAACAGTAGTGAAGGAATGTCCCTTGTGTCAAAAATTCATAATAAAACAAGAATAACAAATGAAGTTTATCATCCAACTTGTGTAGAAATGCACTTTGAAACAAATGCTCGCTTGGGATTAATTCTCTATAATATGCTGAATAAGAGTACATTAGATATAGAAATAATAAATAAAGAAGAACTAGAAAAACACGTTAAAAAAGAAGAAGAAGAACTTAAAGAAGATACCTTAACCGTCATAAAAGAAGATGATGGAGAAGATATATTCATATTTGATCTCGTTGAAAACTCAGATAAGAAATCGAAAATGACTGACACTCCAGAGAAATTCGGTTCAATAACTTCATTAGAAGAAAAAGATTGAGGGAAAATGTTGAAAAAACAAAGAATGAACAATCAGTCAAGTAGAGGCCTTTTATTCCTATTAATTCTGTTTGTTATAATTTCTCCTATATTCGTTCTTGGTGATTATTCTAAACAGGATTTTGCTCTTAATGATGAAACCGTTGAATTTCTTGATATTGAAAATAACAATTATTATAATGGAACTATAAGCATTACAGTTTCTACTGGAGCAAATGTAACTGCAACAGTTAACGGAGTAGTGAAAACTGTTGCTCAAGGTGAAACACAAATATTTCAAATAGCAAATGTTACAGTGATAGTCTTTTCTTTGGAATCAGAAGGTTTATCGCAAGGTTACTTTGAAGTGAATTTAATATTATTAAATGCAGGCACGAATGATTCTGTCTATATTATACTCGCAGTTATAGGCGGTGGGGCATTCATATTAATCGCAATTTCTTTCTATATACGGTCAAAGAAATACCAAACAAAGCCTGAAGAAGATGAAGAATTAGCCGACCCCGAAACTTTGAAGAAACGAAAGGAAGCTGCAGGAGCAGAGAAAAAATTCTGGGGTTTTAAGGATAAAAAATAGGTTCTATAAAAAAAGGATGCAAAAAAATGACTTTTGATTTTTATTGTTTCAAGGAAAACGAACTTTATGGTTCTGAAATCCCTAAAACTCAAGAAGATTTAGATTATATCAAAAAACAAGGGATTAAAGTAATTGTCTCTCTGGAAGAAGCTATACAAGAATTAGCTGGACATTCAACATTGAAAACTGATTTTGAACACATAGAATTATACATTACTGATTATGGTGTTCCTCAAACAGAACAAATTGAAAAGTTCCTAGAGATTTTTTCAAAAGCAAAAGAAGAGAAAAAACCTGTTCTAGTACATTGTTACGCTGGTTGCGGAAGAACTGGGGTGATGTTGGCACTTGCGGAAAAATTGTTCTATAATGCTAAGGATGGGGAAGAAGCCATTAAAAATCTAAAAAAAATACGCCCTTGTGCATTAGAAACATCAGAACAGAGAGCACTAGTAATTAATTATGATAGGAAAAAACTAGTTTAAGGAGAATTTTCTCCTCAGTATCTTATTCTAGTTTTTCAGTTATTGGAATATTTCGTTTGCGAAGTTCCTCGATCATCATTTGTGATGGCACATTGAATTCTTGAGTAATAACTCCTTTCTTTTTTATGGTACCATTTGCCATCATTTGAGCAATAATAGAAGCTGGATAAGCAGTCATTCTCATCATTGATGAAACATTGTTTTTTTCGTCAAAATAATCGACAATTTGCAAGGTAAATTTCTTTTTAATTTCGTTAATAAAACCGATTACTTCTACACGTAAGAGGGTAACATCTTTTGTATCATCATGTGTTAGACTTTTAACAAGCATCATTTCAAGAAATTCTCGGGGAGTAGTTGTTCCACCATTTATTTCAACAGGTTCCTCACTTTTGAAGCCTAAATCTAGGATAGTTTTAAACTTCTCACAATGACCTTTGTATCGGATTGTTTTGTAATCAAGTATCTTAATTTTCCCTAAGAAAGTCTTCGGAAGAGTAGAAGTACCCCCAGATGTTTGAAATGCTTCTAATTTGCCAAATGGCTCTGGAAAAATTATTTCTTCAATTTCAGTTAAAGGTTCTACTCGAGTAATTTTGCCATCTCTAATTACTTCTGCGATTTCAATATATTCATTTGTTAATCCTTGAACGTTAAATATCATCGAATAATTCAAAGGAGGTTTGGGATTTTGTGGCAACCCACCAACACGGATGTGAATCTCTTCAAGTGAATCGAATTTTTCTGTTCCAGCTGCAACGAAAACACTAGCTACTCCAGGAGCCAAACCACAATCAGGAATAATCGTAACACCTGCTTTTTTTGCTTCTTCATTAAGAGTGAATTGTTTGTTTACTATGGTATTATTTCCACCAAGATCACAATAATTTGCACCAGAATTAATTGCAAGCTTTGATAAATCATAATTAAATTTGTAGGAGATACAACCAATAACAGAATCAATACCTTCCATTGCTGCTAATACTTGATTTTTATCTGATACGTCAATTTCAATAGTTTTTATCAAAGGACTGTTAATCCATTCTGCAACTTCTTTAACTCGAGAAATATCAATGTCTGCTAATCGAATTTCCTCAACATCTTTACTGTGTGCAAGATCATATGCGACAGCTCTGCCCATATAACCGGATCCTAAGACTAGAAATTTCATTTTGTGACCTCTGAGAGATTTATGCCTTTCAGCTTCTTAAATTTAAGAAAATAATGGAAGATAGTCATATTTATACTAAATTATCACTCTACTAACTTGATTACGAGGTGCTAGAAAGTAAAAGTAATAAAAGATAAGGAATTATCATTTATTATAGGCGATTTGATTTTAAATAAAATAATGCGGAGATAAAAAAAATTGAAGAAACGAGTATTATATACTATTCTTATTATTTCGCTAATAGCATTTTTGCCAGCTTTCTCTGGGAATGCAGCAGTACCTCCATCACCATTTGACGATACTGTCTCACCAAATGCTGTTTATGAATATGATGGAAATACCATTGAAATCATCGAAGAAACTGATGAAACGACAACAATTCTTCTAAATGATACCTATGAACTAGCACTGGTACATACTACTGATCATGTAAGTGTTGAATGCACAGAACTAGATAGTGGTTTGGTACCCCAAGCTGATGAAATGGTGTTCAATGTTGATTTCACAACAGGTCCAGAGGGACAAACCTTGGAAGTATATTTACCTGATATGGTTTTTGAATTGAGCAGTTCAGGTCCTAATAATGATGAGTGGAATACAACAATCTTTGGTACCGGCGATCCAATAGAGATGAGCTATAATTCTACCACACACGACTTCTATGTTTTTGATCAAGTGAATACTATTGAAATGATTGCTGGAATACTAGTTATAAATGACGGTATCGGTCCATCTGGAATGATGCTTTATCGTTCAAATGAAACTGCTTGGGAAATTATGACTCCCACAGGTAATCTTATCGTGAATTATAACGCAGGAGCAGGTTATATGCACGTAGATTATATTCCTTTTGGCTTAGTCTATGACGGAACATTCCCACCGGGTCCATTGCCTACACCATGGTATAATGATGGAATAATTGCAATTGATTTTGATGGCAATAGTATAACTATTGGTTATGCTGGAGTTTCAATTTGTATCCAAACCTATATGCTAGTGTTGATTTTTGATTATATTTCAATAACTTGGTTCTTTGGCTTCTTCATCGAACGATTAGTGATTCTGATTTGGGATCTTACAATAATTCTCTACATAGCTATTGTTGAACTTCTAATAGTAATCATCTATTATACTTTCGAAATTAAAATCTACGAAACACAAATAGTAATTGTCTATGAATATATTGAGATAATATTTCTCTTTATATCGATAATTATCTGGGAACTAACGTTCATTTTCCACTTTGAATTCTGGTTTATACAATTGATATTCATAATTGATATAGTAATCAATATTATCATTCAACCAGTACGATTTATCTTTATACCAATAATTATTCCAATTTTCATTCACACAATTTTCTATGTCCCAGTAGTCATTACAAATTATATTCACATTTATGTTCCATATGCTTCACCAGCACTCTACATCGATGTTGTGCAAGAAGATTTGCAAATGCCAAATCATACAA
>DAOUWQ010000131.1 GCA_030667035.1 Candidatus Heimdallarchaeota archaeon
AAAAGCTAACCTAGTTATTTGATTCTTCGACGACCTGTAAACCAAGCAAAGAACGATAGTAAAGTCATAGCTGAAAAAGCAAAAAGAAGACCATTCTCAAAACCACCTTCTTCTGTTGTTGGAGTAGTTGTAGTGGGTGTAGGAGTTGGTGTTTCTTCGGGGGGATCGGTAGAATCGGTTGGATCTGTACCATTGGCAATTTCTTCGTCATCATCGATACCATCTCCGTCGGTATCTGCGTCGTTTGGATCTGTAGTGTATCCATCTACTCCGGCAATAACTTCTTCTCCATCTGAAATGGAGTCACCATCCGAATCTGGGTTATTAGGATCAGTATGATAGGTAGTGGTTTCATCACCATCGTTTAAACCGTCGTCATCGCTATCCCCATTTCTGGGATCTGTCAAGTATCCGTCTGCTCCTAGAACAACCTCTTCTCCATCTAAAATTCCATCGCCATCCGTATCATCAACAGTAGGATCGGTAAGATGAGTGTCAATTTCCACATTGTCATTTAAACCATCTGAGTCGGTATCTATATCGTTTGGATCTGTAGTGTATCCGTCTGTTCCATCAACTACTTCTTCTCCGTCTAAAATAGTATCATTATCAGAGTCATCATCAAGAGGATTAGTTGTATGAGTATTAATTTCTGCACCATCGCTTAAGCCATCGCTATCTGTATCCCACAAATTAGGATCGGTGAAGTAACCAGTTCCTCCAGTTAATTCAATATAATCACTTAGACCATCGCTATCTGTGTCCGTTGAAGTTGGGTCAGTGAAGAAAGTAAATATTTCATCGTAGTCTCCTATGGTATCTCCATCGGTATCTTCATCGTCGATATCAGTGCCATATTCATTCATTTCCATATAATTCGATAATCTATCAGCATCATTATCATGTAATAATACTTCAAAACCACCATATGAATCACCGACATACATTGTTCCATTCACAACATCGATATCTACTGCTTGACCATCATCGTCAGTATAATGACCTACTTGTTGGAATTTAGAATCTGAAGTCCACTCATAAACATAGACACCCATGTAATGGGCTGTATAATAGATGTACTGGCCTTCAATGAAAACGTCATAACCGAACCCACCAGGATCGATATTATCAAAACTGTAGACGTTATTCATATCAGTAGTATTATAGGCATATAATCCTGCATAGCCATTTCCTAACAAAACCATTCCAGAAGTAGCAAAGACATCATAAGCATATCCCGTTATACATTCTCTAAATTGAAATGTGGGATTTTCTATATCAGTTATATTGATTATTTGTAGACCTCCATCATGGGCAGCTAAGTATGTGAAATTACCAAATACATCAATACTGTAAGTATAATTTCCATCAGTCAATTGTGAAACAAAAACCAAATCTGATGGATCAGTAACATTGATAATTTGTAATCCAAGATTGTAGGTTGCACAATAGGCATAGTTTCCTCGAACTTTGACATCAAAACCATTAAATGATGATGAATATCTATCTAGCTCCACAGGATTTTCAGGATCAGATATGTTGTATGTTACAAGCCCACTTGTACTGGCAGCAACATAAAGAATATTATTTTTAATATCGAGATTTTGAATATTTATCACATCGGTTATTGATGCAACTAAAGTGATATCTGTTAAATCACTGATGTTAAGAATATCTACTCCATGTAAATAACCTGCAACAAAAGCTAAATCACCATACACTTCAACGTCTCTCGCTTCACCATAAAAATCTTTTTTAAAGACTTCAGAAATACTGGCTGGGTTTGAAACGTTGTAAATTCCAAAACCCCCTTCGTTATATGAAACATAAAGTAAGCTGCCATTTATTGTTAATTCAGGAGAGTAAAATCCAGTACTAGCTATATTCCCTTCTTGAACCGTTGCTAATGGATTTGTGACATTTATAAGCTCAACTGCGTTGGCTTGAACAGCATAAACAATATTATCAGAAAAATCTGTCGCTTCATACCAAGCACTAAAACCTAAATGTGTATTAACCAAAGTAGGATCCGATTTATCTGAAACGTCAATTATTTCCATTCCATTATTGCCTACTGCAGCATAGACAGTAGAACCATCAACAACAAGATTGTCAATATTATCTCCACTGTAGTAATTTGCCAATTTCGTAGGATTTGTAACATCAGTTACATTAATTACATCAAAACCAAAGTTGTAAAGTACGGTATAAACATAGTTACCAGAAATCTCCACTTGTCGAGTAACTGTGCCATTGTAATAATTGTTCACATAAGTTAGATCAGAGACATCCGTTGCATTAAGAACAACCAAACCCTGATTATAATCTGCAACGTATATATAATCTCCAGCGACTTTTAGATCTTGAGCAGCTCCTGCTGTGTCATATCTATCAAGTTGCACTGGTGTCGAAGGGTTTGAGATATCAACAGTGACTACTCCATAACTTCCACATGACAGATAGGCAACATCATTTTTAACATCTATTCTAATAACTGCATTATAGTCAGGCAAAATAAACTGACTAACAATAAAACTACTAGAAGGATTAGAACAATCAAAGATGAGAAAACCATCGTATGAACAAGCAACAAAGGCATATTGATCTTTAATGACGATATTTTTAGCTTCACTATAATGTTCATCCCAAGAGCCTAATTCAGTTATATTCTCGAGAACAGCATTTACTGCAAATTCTTGTTGTATAGTATCTGGGTTCGTACAAATGGCACTACTTCCAGATTCATTTCCTGTTTCTGTAGCATTAGTATTTAGCATTGGTGAAAAAACACTTGCTAAAACAAATACTATAAATAAACTTCTAATTTTATTTAATTTCATAGTTTAACTACTTCCCAATTAGAATTAAAAATAATTCAATAAAATTAACAGTTCTCATTTCATTAATAAGAGTTTTGAGAATATAAAAAGGAGCAGTTTTAGCGACAGAATTTCATAATGGTGAAAGTTTTTTCTCAAGTGTGTGAGAAAGTTTATAACGTTATTCCTAGAAAGTATAGCTATGTCTGATTATGAGCTTAAAAACTATAAAGAAGGCATAGAAGAAGCACAAGCAGAATTGGGTACGAAAGTAACCAAAGATTGGACTAATTTTGGTCAATCTGATGCAGCTGCTTTAAAAAATGCCTACTCTCGCGAAGGTTTTGATCCAGAAACTCGTCATTATGCTTTCAAAGATGGTGAACTCGTTGGCTTTTTAGTCTCACGTATTTTACCTGATGCTGAAGATGGTATAAAAAGAGCAACTTTTGACTTTCCTTTAGTAAAAGAAGGTCATGAAAAAGCTGGAGAAATGTTATATGAAAAAGCAATTACAACACTTAAAGATAAGGGTGTGACTATTGCTGATGTTCGTGTGCTAGAAGGTTGGAAAGGTACAACTGAGCTAGCAGAGAAACATGGCTTCAAGAAAGACGCTATTCGATTTATTCACCTCAAAAGTAGTTTGGATAAATTGCAACCAAAAGAGCATACTGAAAAGTTTGAGAAAGCTGATCCTGAAAGAGATAAGGAACAAATCGTTAAACTCTACATAGAACAATACAATTTGACCCAAGAACAAGCTGAAGCTAATTTCAATGGAATAATTAATCCACCGGAAGGAAATTACTATTATCAACCGATTCTCCGCGAAGGAGAAAAGATTATTTCAAGAGGTTTACTTTACATACCAAAAGATCCTAAAGATGCAACCTTTAGACTTTTATCTAATGAATTAACAAAATACTTTGATGCCTATTTAGCTAATATTATTCCTGTTGCAACAGAGAAAGGGTCTGAAAATTTCGAGCTATATTTAGCCGGACCAACTTTAGAGCATCTTGATTTTCTTAAATCATACGGTTTTTCAGTTGTTAACGAAGTGTTCACATTTACAAAAGAGATCTAAAATAGTTCTCTTTACTTTTTTTTTATCTTATTTTCTTACTAGAAGAAAATGAAAAAATAAGAATGATTTCAAATGAGTAATTAAGAAACTCATTTGATTTTGCTATCTTCTTAATGCTAATCCACATGTGCTACAATAAACAGTTTCTGAGTCATTTATCGAACCACATTCTGGACAATATATAGTGGGTTCATTTGATTGATATTGTGCTTTTTGAGTTGGCTGGGGAGTTTGAACGCGTTGAGGTCTTTGAGGAAAAGGCTGTGACTGTGTTGTAATAATTGGTTTCGGTGTTTCATCCCAATTTAAGATTGGTAACCCATGCCCATCATAAAAAGAGCCTGTTGCAATTAATATAATATCTACTAAAACACCAATACCAAACAATCCTTCTGTACATAAGTATAATATACCTGATGCTACTCTTCCAGCATAAAATCGATGAACACCAAATATACCTACAAAAAGAGCTAACAATAAAGTAACTAATCTACTTTTTTCAGAAACTCTTCTAGTTTGCAAGATTTTATTTCTCCAATTAATTGATAGATGATGTATCCTATAAATATTAGTAAATGAGTAAACGAATAAATCTATTTATTATGGTAATTTAGTGCTCTATTTTCATTGAAGATAATGTTTATTAAACTTCGAAAGAAGAGCAACTTATCTGCTGAGTTGATAAATTGAGTGATTTAAATACATCTTATTTATGGAATATTAAAAAATCGCTCTACCTCAGAAGAGGGATCGCTCTAGATTATTTTGATATCGATAATGCAGCGACTATTTATAGTTTAATCAACAGCAAAAGAGCTCCCGGTGTTTTTAGATTATCAGCTACATTAAAAGTAGCAATAAATCGCAATCGACTTCAAGAAGCAACCAACAACATTATTTCTCGATTTCCATATTTTCAGGTTCAATTACGCCCAGGGATTTTCTGGCCGTTTTGGGAAACTAATAATAATATTCCAGAAGTTCTTCCGGATTTAGCTACTCCGTGTCAAAAAATGTTTGTCTATAGAAGAAGTGTCTTTCCTTTTCGCATTCTATTTGGATCAAACACCATTTCAGTTGAGTTCCATCATTCAATTACTGATGGTACAGGAGCAGAAACATTTCTAAAAGCATTAATCGGTGAATATTTCCATCTTGAAGGCGTTCGTGTTAATGATTGGGGCAATATCTTTAGACCAGATCAAACTCCTCACCCAGAAGAATATGAAGATGCATATTCAAGATATGCAAAAGAAAATTTACCTTACCCTCAAAATTTGAAGAAAGTTTTCCGACCACCATTCAAAAATCAAGAACCGGGGTTATATAATATAACAAATGTCAAAACTGATGTATCGGAAATACTGAAAATTTCTAGAAAATATAAGGTTAGTTTAACAGAGTTTATTTCAGCAATTTATATCGAAGCTCTCCAAGATCTTCTATTTAATTTACCACCCGATTTGCATAAGAAATTTAACAAAGAAATTCGATTACCTGTTCCTGTTAATCTTCGTAAATTCTTCCCAACAAAATCTATGAGAAATTTCTCTTATGTTGTTTCACCAGAAATTGATCCAAGATTAGGGAGACACTCATTT
>DAOUWQ010000383.1 GCA_030667035.1 Candidatus Heimdallarchaeota archaeon
TGAGCGAAGAATCCAAAAATTTACTCTTAAGATTAAAGAAAGAGAAGAAAGTTAACAAACAAATTGATTTAGTTCAAAAATTAAAGGATTACAATCAAGAGGAAATGGTTAATCACGTTTTGTTGGTTCATCTTAACCGAAAAGACCACGATTCCCTTCGACTTGAAATCTTAACTGCATTGAATTTTGATGATGATAAAATTGTTTCACCACTTGCGTCAATAATTAGTGATCATTATGAATCCATAGCTGTAAAAGAAAAAGCTATTGCACTTCTTGGAGAGAATAAAAGTAAGAACGCAATGAAATCTTTGCTGAAAGTATATAGGAAAGCAAAAGATCCGAAAATTCTAGATAACCTAGCTTTAGCTTTAACCTTTTTCCAAGACACAAGCGTAATTAAACCCATAATTAAAGCGCTTCATCACGAAGAGTTGCGATTACCTGCTTTAACAGGCTTAGCTCGAAATGAATCTACTGTTTACGGCTCGAAAGATTTGATGAAAGCACTTGCACATCTAGAAATAACTAAACAATTTGAATTGTTACACTATAACAAAATCATTGAGAATATTCTTCAACAATTCAAATTAGCAAGCAAGGAAGAACTGCTTCAAGCTCTTGAGTCGAAAAAATTTGATCAAGCTATCATTACATATCTAAATGAACAAGCTGAAATAACAAAAATGCTGAAAAAGGTTAAAATGTAAGGACCTTTTTCACTTAATCTAACTCTTTTTATTTTATTAACATTTTGCTCATAACAACAATTTTAAATAGCTTAAACGTTCAATATGTTTTTAATGGTAAATCTCTCTCCAGAGATAAACCGATTTGGTGTAAAATGGATAGAAAGATGTAGAACACCCTAAACTCGAATATAAGTGATTAGTAGAATCAACTTGTATATTGCTCTCCCAATATAATATACAACTCCCCAATAAATTCTCTCTACATCCTAAATCCATTTTCCTTCAAGATAACTTTATTCATCCCTTCCCAAGCCAATTTGGTGGAAAAAAACTGAGTTGGCTACCAATTCTTTTCTGATAGCAGTCTGAAAAATAGCTCAAAAGAATGTCTAGGATTCACCTAATTTTTCTGTTGATAACATCAATCCTGCAATATTTGAAGGCGTAAAGAATCCATCAAAATCTCCAAATCGTTGAATGTATTCAATGATATGATTCGATGTTTTAGTTGGTAACGTGAAAATTTGTTTAATTCCTTCTTCTTCGCTCCCAATGATATCCTCTGTTGTGAATTTGATTCCTCGTGCTTTTTGTATTTCAACAACTTTTTCGATATTAGTTACTTCATATGCTAGGTGATGAATTCTTGTACCATATTTCTGGCAATATTTCTCTACAACAGAATTTTCATCTAACCCTTCACTAATAACGATAATTGGATAGGTTTCAAACAGTTTTAGAGTGGTTGTTGTAGCATTTGAATGAATAACTTTGAAACTCTTGAATAATCGATAAGGTAGAGCATCAGTTAATTCTTCCATCAATTTCTCACGTTCACCTATTTTTGCTCGATATGCAATGTGATCTAATTTAACTATAAGCTCATCAATGCCCGACTCTTTGCGATCCTTCTCAATTTTCTTAAACTCTTCTAGCATTGTACAACACTCCTAAATAGAAATACAGAACTTGCTTAATTTAGAATTTTCTGAAGTTAATAATAAAACCATCGTTACAAAAAGTGAATGTGACCCTTTAAGAAAGGATCATTGGTGAATATTTCATCTATTCTTTTGCAGATTCTATCCATTCACCTACTTCTTCTAAATTAGGGATTAGGTTGCTTCTTTTCAGAAATTTCTTAACATGTTTATCTTTGATTGCGATTTGAACCGCTTTCCAAAGTTTAGCTTGTTTCTGTTTTTTGAGATCAGCTTTGGTACGAATGCCTACCTTATAGAGAATAACTGCATCATGAACATGTAATCTCCAAATTTCAAGCATCAATTTAGTTTCTATAATCATTCGTGAAATTTCTGCAACATCCAACTGATTGTAATTCAGTTTTTCATGCAATAAATTGACAATATCATCTGGTTTCGCAACCATAAAATCTCCTACTTTGAGAATACCAATTTTCTTAAAAATGACCGCAGTTGCTTTACTAATTTCTGCTGCATCTTCGATGTCTGAGTTAAAAGTGATGGCTGGAGAAAATCTAGATTTCTTTGGAAGATTAAATTTGGGCAAAGGTATTTTAGTTACCGCTTTCTTCTCTACTTTTGTTGATATCGTTTTTAGAGACTTTGGCAAATTAACAGGTTTAATTTCACCATCTAGAAGAACCTGCAAATAATATCTATCATCTTGCAAGAGAGATTTTTGTACTCTTTTTGTTTTAAAATATTCGTTTTTCATTTGTTTTGTTATTCTCTTGCGCATTTTCTTTTCCTGGTTTTGACGATTCCTTTCAGATTGTGCAGTTAATTTTATTCTAGACCTCGTTGAACCTAGCTTTATTTTACCGGGATCGGGATTTCCTGCTTCAGCTACTGCTTTGAGATATAGTGAAGCTGTTCCCTGAATTGCCGAAGCAATTCTTTGTGTAATCTTTGCTTTTAAGGCATCATTGTACCCTTTCCCCCAATTACTCTTTTGTCCTTGTTCAAGGTTATAATTTTCTATTACATAAATATACGAATTATTCGCTTCATTTGCAGCTTTTATGACATAATCTTTGATTTTGTTTATCTGTTCTGGAGGATTAATTACCATGTCTTTGCGTAAATCTGAGTAAATTTCTGCTGCTCCCCATTCTGTAAAAGAATGGATCAGTCCTTCTTCTTCTGTTTGACCAGTATGCAATGGATGATTAATATCCGCAAAATAATGGCTCATAACTCCTGCAGCAAAAACCGCTTTTTCCCATCTTTTATTCTTTAATGCGGATACAGTTTTATTAAACCAATCATTAACTGCTTTTGGTGCTCCTCCCCATTTTTCTGGCATGAATAAAACATGGTTTTTATAATCTTTGAAAATTTCATCTGGTGCTGTTGAACCATCTAAAAGTATTTCATAATATTTTAGAAAAAGGTTTGCTATATTTTCATCTAGAAATTTTACTGCTTCAA
>DAOUWQ010000223.1 GCA_030667035.1 Candidatus Heimdallarchaeota archaeon
ACGTGTTTTCTTCTTTCTTCTGGTCTGTCTCTTGCTAGAATCATTTTTTGAACTATTGGTAGTCTCTCTTTCTCCATGAACATGTGTTCTGTTCTTGTTAGCCCAATTCCTAATGCACCGTAATCGATTGCTACTTTTGTTTGATCTGGTTTATCAGCGTTTGCTCTTACGTGGAATCCTTTTCCTTCTTTTAGTGCTATTTCATCTGCCCATTTTAGGATTGTTTTCATTTCTTCAGACAATTTAGCTTTTTTGAGCGGTAGTTTTCCTACATAAGCTATTGCATCAAATCCGTCGAGTGTCATCCAATCTCCTTCTTTGACCTTTAACCCATTCATTCCTTCTAGAGCTGTTTTTGTAATGTGTATTCCTGACACATCTCCTGCTCCGGCTATGCAAGTTGTTCCTATTTGTCTTGAAACGACTGCTGCGTGTGAGGTCATTCCTCCGCGAGCGGTAATTATTCCTTCACTTGCTGCCATCCCATGGAAATCTTCTGGCGTTGTTTCTTCGCTTACGAGGATTATTTTGTTTCCTTTTTCTGCTTCCTCTTTTGCTCTATCTGCAGTGAACATTGCTATTCCTGCTGCAGCTCCAGGGCTTGCTGGTAACCCTTTCGCTAAAATTTGCACGTTCTCTTCTTTCCCATCGATCATAACTGTTTTTTGTTTTGGATTTTTCCATTCTATTTGTGGGAATAGAGAATTTTCTACATCTCTTGGGGTTACTCTGCTTACAGCTGTTCTCTTGTCAATCATACCTTCTTTCTCAAGGTCAAAAGCAATCTTTGCTGCAGCAAACCCTGTTCTCTTTCCGGTTCTTGTTTGCAGAATGTAGAATACTCCTTGTTGAATTGTGAATTCAATGTCTTGAATATCAGCATAATGTTTCTCCAATTTTTCACATATTTCATCGAAGATTTTATACATTTCAGGCATTTCCTCTTTCAATTGTGAAATTGGGTTTGGTGGTCTAACTCCTGCAACAACGTCCTCTCCTTGTGCTTGAATGAGGTATTCACCGTATCTAACATCCTTTCCATTGGCTGGGTCTCGAGTGAAAGCAACACCTGTTGCGCTTGTCTCTCCTAAATTACCATAAACCATTGTTTGAATGTTTACTGCTGTGCCAATATCGTGTGGAATTCCTTCGTGATTTCGATAATTGACTGCTCTTTGTGTGTTCCATGAAGAGAAAACAGCATGAATAGATGCTTCTAGTTGTTCCATTGGATCTTGTGGGAACTCTTCTCCCAGTGTATCTTTGTATATTTTCTTGAATTCATCGACAAGGACTTTTAGGTCATCCGTTGTAAGATCAACGTCTTCTTTAACGCCTTTCTTTTCTTTCATTTTATCAAGAGCTTCATCGAACTTCTTCTTTCCGAGACCTTTGACAACATCGCCAAACATCATAATGAATCGTCTATAAGAATCATAAGCAAATCGTTCATCTTCTGAAACAACTGCAAGTCCTTTAACGGCTTCATCATTTAAACCAAGGTTCAGAACGGTATCCATCATACCAGGCATTGAGATTCTTGCACCACTTCTTACACTAACTAAGAGTGGATCTTTTGGGTCACCTAATTTTTTACCCATTTGTTTTTCTAAGTATTCTAAAGCTTTCTTAGTTTCATCCATCATACCCTTTGGAAATGTATTCTTATTTTCTAAATAAGTAATACAAGTTTCTGTTGTAATCGTAAAACCAGGGGGTACTGGAATTCCTAAACCAGTCATTTCTGAAAGGTTTGCACCTTTTCCTCCAAGAAGGTTTTTCATTTCTTTTTTGCCTTCTTCAAAGGAGTATACATATTTAGTAGCCATTTTTTACAAATTCTCCTATCAATATTATTCAATAGTAGATTTCTTTTGGTTCTTTTTTATGTCAACTTTCTTTTCGTGACAACAATTTATTGCCGAAAAGTTTCCAAGCTAATTCTAAACTTATTCGTATCTCGAATTAGTTGCAAGTCAGCTATTCGGCAAACTCTCTGGGAATAAAAGATTTGTTATTTCATTGCTTAATGACTCTTTCAGTTTAGAAAGTGAATGTATCTAGGCTCTTTTCTCAGGCAAAGGCAATTTTCCACCTAACTTTTTAAAAGTATTAAAGAAGAGTAACTATCAAGGTGAAAAAAATGCCATACAAAAGATTAGTAGTTGAAGTCATTTCTCAAGAAGGAAATTGTGCAGCGGGCCATAAAGTTGGAGATAAAATTATCTTCGAGGATGATGAAATTAAAGGAAAATTCTGTATTACAGCCCTCTATTCAATCATGCCAAAGATATTTGCTATGAAATTTGAAGCTAAATTTCCTTGGTTAGAAAATAAAGATGTTGCCCCACATGCTTGCCCTGATGGTAAGAATCCTGTTATCTTCAAAATCACTCGAGAAGAACTTGAGTGATTTAATAATCTGGGATAAAATATTTTTTCCCCCCAAATCTTCATTAAAATAATTGAGCTGATAATAAAAGAAAAATAGTAAAAAGCAGCAATTTTCAACGAAAACTCCTGCTTTAGCAAACATTGTCAATTAGTTTGTTAGATAACTTCTAATTTTTTGCCGATTCTTGTGATGATTTCAACAGCCTCATCGATGGTTTCAAAATCAAAGGATGATTGACAGGAAGTGCGCAATAATTCATTACCTACTGCTGTTGCTGGAGTTCTTACAGGATTTGTATAAACACTTCTTGGTGTTTGTGCGAGTAGTTCCTTAAAGAACGTGAAGGTTTTGATATCCTCACCAATTATTAATGGAATAATAGGTGATGCTGAATGACCAATGTCAAATCCTGCTTCCAAATATCCTTTCTTTAATCGTTTAGCATTTGCCCATAGTTTTTGACGATGAGAATCGTCCTTTTCTATGATGTCAAGAACTGCTAGTACTGTAGCTACAGCGGATGGCGGGGAACTAGCACTGAAAATCATACTTCTTGCTCTATGTTTTACCCATTGACAAGTTGTTTCTGAACCTGCAATATAACCACCTATAGAAGCGAAGCTTTTAGAAAACGTGCCCATTGTAATATCAACTTTCTTTTCAGCTTTAAAATGAGCAGCAGTTCCACGACCATATGGTCCTAAAACGCCTATTGCATGAGCATCATCAACATACACTCCTGCACCATAAGTTTCTGCAAGCTCTGTTATTTCATCTAACTTTGCAATATCTCCTTCCATAGAGAAGATTCCATCAGTCACAATTAGACCATATTCACCTTTAGGAATCTTTTTCAAAGATTTTTCTAATGAATCCATATCATTGTGTTTGTAGATGAGCTTGTTTTTTTTGTCAACCTTGCTTAATCGAATGCCATCTATTATTGAAGCATGATTCTGTTCATCTGAAACTACCCAATCATCTTTTCCAAGAAGACATGAAAGTGTTCCTAGATTCGCTTGCATTCCTGTTGAGAATATTACAGCGCTTTCTGTCCCAATAAATTTTGCGAGTCGATTTTCTAATTCCGTATGAAGATCCATTGTACCATTCAATAATCTTGAGCCGGTAGAGCCAGTACCATACTCTTCAATTGCTTGACATGCTGCTTCTTTGACTTTTGGATTAGTTGTCATTGAAAGGTAGTTGTTGCTACCAAACATTATCGCTTCTCTGTCGCCGAATTTCACTATTGGACCTTGTTCGCTGCAAAGTTCCATAAAATAAGGATATAAACCTAGTTCCTTGGCGAAATTAACTTCATCCAGTAACTCTGTTTGAGCCCGTTCCTCATATTTTTGGAATAATGTCATATTAACCACTTTACTTAATGTCTTTAACAAGTGTTTTTAAAATTTGCTTGAATACTCAATATCTAATGTAGTTCCTAGAGTTTTCCTTGTTCGAGAAAAGTTAAAGAAAGAAAAACTAGGTATATTTTTTATCACGATACAGTAATGATTAAAATGTCTAAAATCGTTTTAGAAAAATGCACAGAAAAACATCTTCAGTATTACACTAAGATAATGGTACAAGCTTTTAATGATAAATACCCTCATTTTTTCTCAAAAATACCTGAAAAGAAATATAGCGAAATTTTACGTCAACTCAATTTATTGGAGTTGCAATCAAATAATTTCAATGGAAAATATGTCGTAATCTATAATGGAAATATCGCAGGAGCAATTAATTTCTATTTAAGTAGACAAAAAACATCTTTTAGTCAATTTTATAAGATTCTAGGAAGAAATATTGGTTTTCTTAAAGCAATAAAAGTAGGAATTATGTTATTAGGTTTTGGACCACCGTTTAATTTCCCAAGGGAAACTCTCTACATAGATCAAATAGGCATAAGTGTTGATTTCAGAAGAAAAGGACTGGGAAAAAAATTAATGAATTTTGCAATTGAAAAAGCAATAAAAACAGATTGCAAAAAAGTCAAGCTTGATGTAATTGCCAAAAATGAGGGAGCTATCGCGCTCTACAACAATTTAGGTTTTGTAAT
>DAOUWQ010000432.1 GCA_030667035.1 Candidatus Heimdallarchaeota archaeon
ATTCCTATAGCCGCTGCTCGTGAAGCAATCTTCAAAATCCATACAAGAAAAATGTCACTCGAGGATAAGATTGATTTGAAAATACTCGTAAGCTTGACTGAAGGAGCTTCTGGTGCTGATATCAAAAATGTTTGTATGGAAGCAGGAATGTTTGCAGTCAGAAATGAACGAGATCATATCATTAGTGTAGACTTTAAGAAAGCCATCAGTAAAGTGATGGGCAAAATAAAATCCTCTACAGGCAACCAAGAACGATTCTTTGTTTAATTAGTCAAAAAGGTAGTTTTCTACCTTATCCTCTTTCTTTCTAATTTTTTTACTAAAAAGAAATGGTACAAGATAAAACTGGTGTTAGCTGATAGATTTAGCTGCTGCTTTTCTCTCAAGCTTTTCTTTAATTTTCTTTAATTGAGCAAATTGCTCTCGTTCTTGTTCTTCTAATGTTGTTTCGATAAAAACTGTTTGAGAAGTTAAGCGAGGAATAAGAATAAATCTTAATGCATTTACTCTACGTTTTGTTTCAGTAATTGCTTGACCCAATATTTGTAACATTGCTAATGTTTCAGCTAAAGTAACAATCTTCTCGATTGCTTTTCGGTAATTTTCAATCGTTAAATCAATTTCCGCACTGGAACTAAGAAAACTGTAAAATAATCTTGAATCGGCTTCATCTCTAATTCTTTCTAAATCCAATTTAGGGACAACAACGCCTGCAACATTATTCTCAAAAGCTTCAATTTGCCAAATTTCAGGGGCTGCAAAAGCAATTTCCTTCAATCTGAGGGGACCAACAGCCATTTGAGCATCAATAAGTGTCTCATAAGCTTCCAAAGTTAATTTTGATGAATCTTCACGTAGTCCACGAATGGTATCGACAACTTCGAAAAACCTAATGACCAAAGAATCTAACTTTTCTTGGAGAAGATCATGTCCTTTCTCAGCTAATTTCAATCTATCACGAAGTTTCATCAGATTCATACGAGTTGCTTGAACGCCCATGCTCATTGTCTATCTATCCCTCCTTAGATTGCTGGTCAAATATTGATTGATACCTTGCATTTAAGGTTACTTTTATTTTTGGAAATAAGAAAAATAAAAAACTTTTCACATAATCAACTTTATTTGAAAGATTTTTCGGGTTTTTATCTAAGGAGTTAAATAATAATATCCTAGCTCTCCAATACTAAGAGTGAAATTCGATGAACGATCCTACAATTCTTGAGACAAATTTCAATTTGAAAAAAGTGATTCGATACTTACGAATTAGTGTTTTAGTAAATTTCATAATTATAATCCCACTAACTACACTAGCCATTTTGTCAATAGGTGGAAATACTATTTTTATTCTAACAATAGTTTTTGTAGGATTATTGTGTTTGCAATTTCTTGTTTTAGTATCATTTGATATATCAAGAATCTTTAAAGTACGTAAAAACAAAGAAAACAAATAACAGAAAGAAAAATTGATTTCAGTTTTTTTTTTCTCTCACTTTTATTCATGTGATAATTCAATTATCAAAATAAATTTTATAAGTAGGATATTTTTTATACTTGCACTTCATTGGAAATCACGTTCAATGAAGTATAAGCGAACCATAGAACCGAGGAGTAATAATGACTGATTTATTGAAATCGCTAGAAAATGCTCTTGAAAAAAATGAGAATATATTTGAGAGTTTCGACCGCAAAAAGTTAATTCAAGAGTGTGTTGATAATCACGAAGTATGCGTTAGCGCGAATGGTGCTTTAGTTACTTGGACACCCATAGAATCAACTGGTCGTAGTCCTAAAGATACTGTAATAGTTAAAAGAGCAAAAAGTAAAGGAAAAATTGATTGGGATTCCCCTAACTGTATTTCAATTACTGAAGAAACATTTGATATGGCTTGGGAGGATGCTGTGAAAATCATCGAAGAAAAGGAAAAAATATACCTTTCTGAGAGATCTCTTGGAGCAGACCCTTCATATGCCTTGAAAGTAAGAACTATTGGTGATCAAGCCCTTACTCAACTTTTTACTTATAATATGTTTAGACCTGTTCCTGATGATTACGAAAAGAGTATACTAAATGGAGACCCCTTCACTCTAGTCGTACTACCATACAATAAACTAGACAGAGAACGCTACAAAGGTAGGTTAAGACAACTGTCTAATGGTCAAACAAGCAATATGATTGTAGCGATGGATTTTGATAGAAAATTAGGATTAATAATTGGTTCTGCTTATTGTGGTTCTGTCAAGAAACTAATGTTTACAGTTATGAATTACATGCTCCCGGAGGTTGGAATATTACCTCTTCATTGTTCATGTAATGAAGGTCCAGATGGCGATATTGCTCTATTACTTGGTCTTTCTGGCACTGGAAAAACTACTCTCTCAGCTAACCCTTCAAGAGCCCTGTTAGGTGATGACGAACATGGTTGGGGTGATAACGGAGTTGCAAATTTTGAGTTTGGCTGTTATGCAAAGCTAATCAATCTAAGACAAGATAAAGAACCTGAAATTTACAACGCAATGTTGCATAAAGTTGGCTATAGAAATCATGGAGCAATCTTTGAAAACACTATGATGTTTCCAAATGGTGAATTTGATCTATTCGATGATCGCTTAACACCAAATTCCAGAGGTTCTTATCCATTATCTTTCTTATCAAATATCAAGTCACCACCAGTAGGTGGTCATCCAAAAACCATTCTCTTCTTAACAGCAGATGCAAATGGTGTGATCCCTCCTGTAGCAAAATTGTCACCTGATCAAGCTATGCTATGGTTTCTTATGGGTTATACAAGTAAACTAGCTGGA
>DAOUWQ010000184.1 GCA_030667035.1 Candidatus Heimdallarchaeota archaeon
ATTTTTTAACCTCAACAATTCTGATTTTAGAGATAAGGATAATATTAAGTTTTAGAAGTTTCCCGTTCAACTTCAATGTACTCATCTAAGGGAATAAATTCAATAGAAATACAATTTTGCGGACAAACAATCATACAAACTCCGTCGCCATCACATCTAAAGGGATTAATAACAACTGCAACGCCATTTTTTATCGCAATTACTCTGGGATCCTCTTCAGTATCAAATCGCTCATCTTCACCCAGAACAGCATTTACTGGACAAGCAGTTGTACAATTATTACAACCGTTGCAGAGAGATGCATCAATAGTTATTCGATAAGTAATTCGTTCATGGGCTGGCAAAGAAAACACTCACGGATGTTCTAGTTTTTATTTTACTTTATTCTTATATTTTTTTGTTTAAGGTATTAGTTTATCGTACAATAATCATTCTCTTGTGTCTCTAAGAGATAAGATTTCATATGTTATATCAACTAGAAAAATAGGTTTAAATGTTCTTTTATTACGATGTGAAAAACATACGGGTTTCAACCATGTTCAAGAATCGAAGATACTTAAGACCTAGAATTCAACAGGCTGTTGATGAATTTATACACGTCTTAGATGAAGCAACACTACTAACTGAAGCCTTAGTGTTACAACAATCA
This sequence comes from Candidatus Heimdallarchaeota archaeon, assembly GCA_030667035.1. Taxonomy (GTDB): domain Archaea; phylum Asgardarchaeota; class Heimdallarchaeia; order JABLTI01; family JABLTI01; genus JABLTI01. The sequence continues at coordinate 650 of DAOUWQ010000184.1, forward strand.
GGAACAAATCTCGAAAAATTCAAAACTTTAAACTTCAAAAAAGCAAGCATTGATAATTTGAATAGCGTTCTATTAACTTTGAAAGTAATAGTTAAAAGAAAATTACATTTCTTGGATGATTTTATTGATGATGTACGAGAAGAATGTATTTCCAAAATTAGCAACCATCCTGATTTTGTTCAAATTATTCAACATTCACTTCAATTAAATCTGATTTCTGATAATAATGATATTTCACTATATTTAGCACCCTATATCAATGATTGGGATCTCTTAACTGCAGGTGTAAAAGCGATAATAATAAATCATACAATTAGAAGTATAAACAATGAAATTCAAAGAACACAACTTGCAGAAAAAATTTCTGGGAAATTCTAACAAAAACTAAATTAATCTCTTCGTAAGAAATCTAATAAGAAGAATTAAAACTAGAAAAAAAATAAATTAGTTGATTATTAGCATGTCAGAACAAAATCCTTCTTTAGAAGTAATATTCACATCTGGTAGAACAGTAGAACAAGGAGTTACTTTAGTTGGTATTAAAATTTCTGAGGAAGCCAGAGTGGCAACTGGAGTCTGCTATTTAGATCCTAGAGACATGGAAAGACTTGATGTAAAAGAAAATGCTAATGTCAAAATCTCTACATCCGAAGGAGAAATTGTTGTCAGTGCGAGACTTTCTAAAGATGCCCCACACGAAGGAATTATCTTTATGCCGTTGGGTATGTATGCAAATTGGATTACACCCCCAGGATCAGAAGGTATTGGTGTCCCACAATACAAAGGAGTCAAAGCGATAATCGTGCCAACTAAAGAAAAAATACTTGAAGTAGAGGATTTACTTCAAATATTAGAAAAGCAAACCAAAAAAATTAGCTAGAACAACTATTTATCGGTGATTAAATTTGAAAGTTATAAAAGATGTAGTCTGTCCATTCTGTGGTAGTCTTTGTGATGATATTGAAGTTGTTTTAGATAAAGGGAAAATAATTGAAGTAAAAAATGCTTGCCAATTAGGAGCAGTGAAAATCGCAGGAAATGAAGGTGGTAAGAGACTACTTTCCCCATTGATTAAGATTGATGGTAAATTTATTCCTGTTAGTTATGATGAAGCAGCTGTGAAAGCAGCAGAAATACTTCTTGAAGCAGAATTTCCGATTTTCTATGGGTTTGGTTCAACTGAAGCTGAAGCTCACAAGGAAAGTATCATATTAGCTGAAGAAGCAGGTGCTATTTGGGATCATTGTCCTTCTGTTTGTCATGGACCTTCTGTTATGGGCATTCAAGAAATTGGTTTAGCTGGTTGCACTTTAGGAGAAATTAGGAATAGATCTGATCTCATAATTTATCTCGGTTGTAATCCAATGGAAGCACATCCAAGACATATGAGCAGATATACAACTTTTCCTAGAGGTTATTTTAGAGAGAAAGGATTTCAAGAGCGAACTGTTGTTGTAATTGACATACGTTTTACTGAAACTGCAAAGTTGGCTAATCATTTTATACAAATCGAACCAGATGGAGATTTTGAATTTATTAGTGCTCTAAGAGCAATACTTCGAGGTAGAGAATTAAGAGAAAAAGTAATTTCAGGCATTCCGGTAGAGAAGATTCAACAATTAGCTGAAATAATGAAAAATGCAAAACATGGTGTAATTTTCTTTGGTTTGGGATTAGCAACTACAAAAGGTAAATATAGAAATGTAGATGCGGCTCTAAGTTTGGTTCGTGATTTGAATGAACACACAAAATTCTATGTTATGCCACTTCGAGGTCATTATAATGTTACTGGAGCACAAAATGTAATTACTTGGATAACTGGTTATCCATTTGCGGTTTCTCTTACAAGAGGTTTTCCACAATATAATCCGGGTGAATTTTCTATGGCTAGTGTTCTATCCCAAAAAGAAGCTGATGCTGCATTTATTGTTGCTTCGGATCCTGTTGGAAACTCTCCCAGAAAAGTAATGAACCATTTTGCTCAAATACCTGTTATTGCCCTAGACCCTTATGAAACACCAACAACTCGTTTAGCTGATGTTGTCTTTCCTGTTACGATTTCGGGAGTTGAATCAGAAGGGACTGCTTATAGAATGGATTCGGTTCCACTTAGACTTCGAAAAGTAAAACCAGGTCCTAAAGGGATTCTAACAGACCAACAGGTATTAAATAAAATTCACAAAAAATATATTCAATTAAAGAAGAAAAAGAATTAGAATATAGGTTTTCTATCCTATCTTCTAATGGTTATTTTTGGTGTTTTTTGCTCTTCAGATATTAATTCTAACGGATTAACATCTTCATTATAAGTTATGAACAATTTCATTTGTGGTTTCACATCATTAATTGTCCAAGTGATTTTCACACCTTCAGGTAAAGTGTCAACAATTGGTTCTAAAACGTTTACTGGAAGCAGATCCTTTATCTTGAACGTTCCAGAAATAAATTCAGAAATTTCTATCAAACTCAACTCAGCATCAGTTAGATTGGCAATACCGAGTGTTGAGAACCATTTGTTATCAATTTTCTCAATTCGTTTTTCAATTTTTAGTATTTTAACTCGTTCGCCATCTTCTCTGGAAATGAATCCTGAATGTTGTAAAATTTCTGTTGAGCGCTCATCATTTAGTTTTTGTTCGGTAGTTTCTACCGTTAATTCTTGAGTGCCAACAATATCTTGCTGTAGTGGTTGAAATTCAGAAAGCTCAATTTTTTCCTCTTCCTCCACTTTCGGTTCATCACCAGGTTGGATTGGAAGCATTTTATCTAATGGAAATTGACTGTCAGGTTTTTCACTTTCTTCTTCAATCATCATTGTTTCTTCAATTAATTTAACTGATTCTTCGATTGCCTTTGAATCCTCGGAAGCAGTCGACGCAACAGGTTCTTCATCTTTCTCATCTAAACCCACATCTGGGATGTCAGGTATCTGAACTTCATCAACTGTTTCATCACCTAAAATATCAGGGATATCTGGTATCTCCATTGTTTCTTCTGCATCAATAAGACCTAAATCAGGGATATCTGGAATATCAACAGGATCATCAGCTATTGGATCACCCTTTAATGCAGCTAAAACAGAAGGATCAATTTCACTTTCAGAAACGACCATTGAATCAGAAACTGGAGAAGAATATTGCATAGCACGCGTTCCATCTTCTAAAGAAATTATTTCTGAATCAGTGCTATATGATTCAGTTCTGGTGTGAGTATGTATATCAAGTCCAATATTAGGTAAGAGCATACTAGTACCTGCTGGTAAATTTGGTGCTTCTTTTGAAGTGCAGTTAACGTCAAAAGATGTATAGATTGCCTTTCCATAAGGTCCGATAACAACAACTTCAAGATCATTTTTACCTCGAGTCAAAGGAACTGAACCTATAAAAGAACCATCAACATCAACAAAAGCAGCTTGGCAATTAATCCAAACAATAGATTTGATTGCTACTTTACCTCTGATATCAACTTCCAGTGAATCAATTTTTTCTCCAGTTTCAGGGGAATAAATAAGTAATTCAGAAAGCTCAGGTAATGTACCTCCTTCCAAGATACGTTCTCTTCTTAGTTGTGTTTCTCTTTTGTCTATACGGAAAATCTTTTTTGTTTTGTCTTCAGCATTGAAGCTAGATGGACTTCCATGAGCAGATTCACTTAGATTGCTTTTCCTTCTTGTACTTCTTATTTGATTCCAAAGGATTGCACCGATAACTAACACAAAGATACCTGTAACGCCGAGAATCATATAAAGTTGCATATCAGCCATTGTAACATACTTTCCTTCACTATCTTCTTTTGGGGACTCATCATAGAGGTGAAGTGAATACACACTCTTACTAGTAACTAACTGTACTATTGTAGTTAATATTATTTACTGTCTTTCTATTCTAAAGATTTTTTCTTAAAAGTTCGATTAATATAAAGCGAACTTAAGAAAGAAAGAAATGAGATAAGGCAAAGTTTACATTCTATAATGGAAATTTTAAATAATTTCAATATCAGCATTAATTAGTTTATATCTAATACTAGATATTCAATTACGACTTATCCAATAAAACAAAGGAATTGGGGTTGTTAACAAACTTATTAAGAAGAAAACTTATACGAGGTATTAAAATTGAGTTCAGAAGATAAAGAATTA
>DAOUWQ010000072.1 GCA_030667035.1 Candidatus Heimdallarchaeota archaeon
AACACATTTTAGCTCATGAAAAAATATTTTATATCCTTCCAAAACATCACCGAGGTATTTTTGAAGCTGCATTAAAGAAAATTACTGAAGATAATACGCAGAGAAAAATAAACAAAACTCTTATTGCTTCACGAATTAAATATGCACCACCACTAACTTACAATCTCCCTAAAGCTAAAGCAATCATTGCGCAAACATTAGATTTACATCTTGAATAAGAATCTAAGGTGTTTACAAAATATGGGTAACATTTCTGACCAATCAAATGGTTTTGCAAAACAGCTAATAACCAAAATTCATGCAAAGAATTTTGAAACACCAACAATGATGCTTACATATTCTTTTCGATTGAATAATCCTCGACCATGGAAGAAAATACCTAATTGTTCTGTGATGACGAATGCATATGATATTCTGCAAAATGGTCGGTTAGAGAATCGAATTAGAACTAAAGGAATTCATTCTGAATTAGAATTAAATGGTGAAATTTGTGCCATGGATTCCGGAGGATTCCAATTCATATCTCGAGGTGAGGGAGAAAAAATAGATCCGAACAAAGTCATTGAGCTACAAAATCAGTCAAATGTAGATATTGCAGTTTGTTTAGACTACCCTATCTTACAAGATTTTTCTCCAACAAAAATTGATAAATTAACTCAACAATCATTAGAAAATATCAAGTTATCTCATCAAAAAATCAAACACGGTATCGAAGTAATGCCTGTCCTTCATGGAACAACTACAGATGAAATTCTTTCTTTTCATAACCAAGTAAAAAAAATAGGTGATTTCAAGATTTGGGGGATAGTTGGATTGGTTCCTCAAATGAAACAGTCTTCAACTTCTCACAAAAGATACTTCAGCATTATAGACCGAGTGATTGAAGCTCGGAAAGCCTTGAATAAAATTGACGATAACATCCTCTTACACATTTTTGGTGTAGGAAGTCCTCTTGCAGGACTACTCTTCCTATTAAGTGGAGCAGACAGTATTGAAAGCATTTCATGGATAATGAATGCAAAATATTTCTTAGTTTATCAAGATAAAATTGGTGCAAGAAAGGTATCAAATCAGACCACAATGTGCACTACCAGCGTTAAATGGAACGAATATGATTGTAATTGTCCAATTTGTGACAATTTGCCTTTAAGTGAGATTGAGGAGAAAATGAAAACCAGCGGAAACATTGGTTTTCAAAATAGAGCAATGCATAATGCGTATGTTTATCAAAAAATACTTGTTGAAGCAAAAGAAGCTATCAATGAAAACCGGTTAGTAGAATTATGTAAAGAAAAATTAGGAAATCATCGCTTCTTTAAAGGAATTCTAAATTATACTCTGAAGAAACTAGAGACTTGCCTCTAACATAACTGTTTTTTATATTCAAATGAATACTAGACTATAGAATTAAATTAGAATTTTAGAGTCCTCTCTTATAATTTTGATTAATTTATATTTAAAATTTAAACTAAAGGTGAACGACGTTTTGAAAAAAACAACAATAGTTACAGCTGTAGTCCTATTTACAATAATGCTTAGTTGCACACGCTTTACAAGCACACTCGCAATTGAACCAATTTGGGGCGTTTCCCCTGGAGACACTTATGATTATGATTTGAATTATGTTGAATTAGATTATTCACTTCCACCAACTGAATACAATGCAACTGGAATAACATTTGCAAACGATAGCTTTGTTGAGGAAAATTCGATAATTACTTTCAATGTTACAAATATTAACGAAACACTAATCGAGTATGACCTAAAACATAATGGAACAATTGAAAATAATAGTCGATATTCGGGCAATTTTTCAGATGAATTATCATATTTACTAAATTTACCACTCAAATTTGCATTAAGAGAAGCAAATCTTTCCGATATTAAAAGAGGATTCACTGGTATAGATTACTTGACAGTTCCAGCAATAGATGATACTTGGGACGAATTTGATCAATATGACAATCCATTATATCTAGCATTTACAGAGGAAATATTTGCCTCTCAAGCAGATATTGATTTGGAAGGTTTGACAGTAATGAATCAAATCACAGATGAATGTTTGTTTGAATGGCATTTAAATGGAACATATTTAGATGAAGCAAATGGTACGAATTTCCAATTTGTTTACAGCTTGAAAATGGCTTATGAGATGTCCACAGGAATACTTCTTGGTATGAGAGTTGCTATGGATATTGACGGTGAAAATAATGGTGACCCAACATCTGTAATTATTCGATCTGAAGTGGAACGTTCTGGATATGACCTTAGCGAATTCCAACTTCCAACAGGTGGAGGTCCGGATCTTGCAGAATTACTTTCAAACCTTCTTCCAGGATTTGGTTGGATAATTGTGCCAATAGTATTTGCTCCCCTTATATTAATTAAAAAAAGGGAAAGAAAATAGAACAAAACAAATGAAAGAAAAGTACTCAAGTACTTTTCATATTTCACTTTTTCTACATTTGAATTTTAATGACTTCTTTTTTGTATTCATTTGGATCCATTTCCAGTGGTAAATCTATTACTCCTCGAGGACCAACAGCAAAAATACGATTTTTTAAACCATTAACAATAATTTTATTCTCAGTAAAGTTCGCTATGAGTGAATTTTCGCAATCGGTATATGAAATAAGATTTTCTTTTGAAAAAATCAAATTTTTGTTCTTATCTTTTGGAAATAGGTAAGAATGATATACTTTCAACCAGTCACCCAAATCATCCCATTCTTTCTGATATTCTACAGTTGCATAGGTCATTTCTGGTATAAGTAATCTATGAATTACTTTTGAAAAATCACAAAAAGGGCATTTATCTAGAAATTCTTCAGCAGTAGAACATTTATCCATTAGCTTGGCAATTTCTTTCAAATTTTGTTGGATTTTTGATAGCTCTTCATCAGCGTATGGGTATAATTCTTTCAATTTAACAATTGAAACTTCTCTCATTTTTGAGATCTGATTTTTAAGATAAGCAACTTTAACACATACAATCATTGTTTCAGCAATCATATCTTCTTTTGGGATAGTTCCTTTGAGCATAAATTCAATTGCTTTGTCCCCTTTCACTTTGAAATATGAAAATGCAGGATTGCTTGTTCCGGTTGTTAAAACAGTACCTGAAGCAAATTTCTTTTGCTCAATTCGTTCCAATATAGTTGTTATTGCTATCTTAACAGCTGGACTATGGTATTGATCACAAGCAGCAAGAATTAGTATATCATCATCATTTGATTCAATAGCAGCAGCAAGAATAGGAGAGCCAGTTCCTTTACCGGGGTCAGCTATTATTCTTGTTGGTTGTAAATCTTGAGTACTGATTCGTTCAGTTATAGAAGGTGTACAAAAGAGTAGTGATTCATCATTAGGAATATAAAATAGAGGCATTAATAACAGTGGACTTCCTTCAAATGGATCTATGGGTATTTTTGGTGTGTAAATTTTACCGTCTTTTATTGGTACATTAAGGTCAATAGTTTTGAAAATCGGAGAAAGACGAGTACTACTTCGCTCTTTACCAATGCCTAATTCTATCTCTTTTGCTGTTATTTCACGAGCAAGCATAACAAGTTTTTTCAAAGTGCTTCACCGGGGTTACGAATAACCATATGAATAATTGAGGAGCTTGAATGAAATATTAATTTTATTACTGAAAAAAAGAAAAAGGATAGATTAAACCACCTTGTAACGGTGGCTAATCATACATGACTCACAAATGTGGTCTATATTAAGAAAACCAGTAAGATTATTTTCTCTGCCAAAAACTCCACAACTTGCACATGTAGTATATTGATCATTGCAAGCTAAAGGTAATTTGCATAATTTACAACGAACAATTTCTTTTTGGCAGTTAGGGCATTGTTTCTCCAAGGGATCATATGCCATATCACAATAGAAACAAGTATATTCACTAATTATTGGTTCTAAATTTGTATGTATAACACAGTCATCTAAAGAGAAATCGGAACTGTTAGGTTCATCTGAATTTTCAAAAAGATTTTGTAACAATTCACGAACAGTTTCAATCGAACATCCAGCTTGGTTAGCCAATTGCTCAATATTCAATTGTTGGTTAGGAGGAAAAGAGCACAATAAATCGAAAAGATATTTCTTGTCTTCTTCAGATTTATTTCTCTTATCATAATCAGTTTGATAATTACGTTGCTGAAAACTTTGAGCTCGAACAGAAGCGAATATTCCAACAAATAGTAAAATTACTCCAAGGGTTGGAACAGCAATAAATAGATTAGTGAATTTGCCCCAATTATCAGGAACCAAAGGATCATGATTGTTGCTTATTTCCCAAAGATCATCAAGTCCGTCTTTATCAGTATCGCTAGAACAAGGATTGGTCAAATAATAGAGGATTTCATCTCCGTCCATCAGCCCATCTTTGTCTGTATCTTTTACAAGTAAATTCGTATGATAAACGTAACCCTCTTCGTAATCTGTTAACCCATCTCCGTCAGTATCAGGTCGGTTAGGATTACTTCCATGTATATATAACTCATAACCATCAATAATTCCGTCGTTGTCTGAATCAGCGGATATAGGATTGGTATTAGTTTGGAATATTTCTAAAAAATCGCAGATATAATCATAATCAGAATCAACTGCTCTTGGATTTGTACAATAAACGTGAACTTCTTCTCCATCCAATAAATCGTCTCCGTCAGAATCAGCTACATTAGGATTTGTTCTATACAAAATCTCTTCTTCATTTGTTAATCCATCGTTGTCGAAATCATCAGGATTGTTTAGTTTCATTGAAACGCGAATATAAGTTGATACTACCGTATCAAATTGATCTGTATTAGATTCAGAAGTTCTTACTGGAATTATTTCCTGTGAAAGTTGATACTCATTAGACATAGCAATTGACATAGCAAAGAGTAATAAAAATGCAAATAGTAGCATTGACTTTATTTTATTGCCAACTAATTTTTCTTCGAATCTGGTTGGGGTTTTTAATTTTACCTTCATAATCTTCAACTCTAGTGACTATCTCTCGTTGAAGATGTGTTATAAAACACATATTTCTGATCAATATTTATTAGCTAATTTAATTCTTACCTCACTGAGAGTGAGGTCTGGGGAATTTGACTGATAAGTTGTACATCTTCATTTTAATATATTAAATGTTTCTTAAAGTCTATTTTAGCGTTTATATATAAAGACAAAGCGACTGCTTGCTGACCTGGTTATTGTACAGAGCAATCCGTTGTTACGTGCGCATTAAATATATGATATCCAAAGATTTTAAAATCAGAAGATAGCGTTGCGACAGTAGGCGCGTACAAATCAACCTTTTTACTTAATTTGTAATATTTACAAATCTAATGTAAATCTAGATTTACCGACAAGGTAAAGGTTTGGTGTAAGAAAATTTGGATAAATACTCTAGAGAAGTTATGTTAGCATTAACATCAAAAGATTACTTAAAAGCAGTCTCAAAATACCTGCTTTCCTTTGATTTAGAAAATTGGAAAATTTTCTCAGATAATTACTATAAATTAACTCCTTTCGAATCTGAAAGAATCCTCACTAAGATAAGGTCAAAAATGGACGTACATTTGATTTTAGATTTATTATCCTTAGCTCATGTAATTGGTCAATCCATTTCTTTATCAAATTCTCTGATCAAATCTTTTGTTGGCACTGATATTACTTCTATAGAGCAACAAATTCATGAAAAAACTAAATCATTATTAAATTCTCCATTTGCTGAAGAACGAAGAACAGGTCTTTTAATGGCCGGTTATTTTGACTTGGATGAATTCTTCACTATTATTGAAAAAATGTCTAATTATGATGTTCTTTTTGAAGATGCTTACTTTTCATTAGGGTTATTTACGGATAAAAAAACAATTGAACTTCTTAGTACGAAATTCATCTATTTAAGTAAAAATACCATCCAAAGAAATGCTATTGCTAAAATTTTAGCTCAAAAAGGTAATCCACTTGCAGCCCTTTGGTTATATAAAAACAAAGGTCTCGTTGAATCAACATCAACAACGAAAACAATCTACCTTTCTCGTGATCTTGCTTGGAGTGGCATACTCCCTCACCTATTCTTAGATTCAGATGATGACTTTCTTCAACCAATGACATTGAAAATGGTAAATGGATTAGCATTTATTTTGCCATATGATATTGATTTAATCAAAGAAATTGACCTGTATTCTTTAGTACAGAAACTAATTGCTATTCAGAATAATTCTCCAACAATTGAATTAATCAAAGCATCTCTTTCAATAAAAATGGCTGTTGAAGAAATCTATTTCAATATCGATCCTTTTGCGATAGACAAAGAAACACGAAGTGAAATTACTAGATCTTGGAAACTTCTAGAGAGATATCCGAATGAAAAATTAACGATCTTTGTTGAAAAGTTTATTCAAGAAAATCTAAACCAATCATCACTTCATTTAAAGACAGCAATAAAATTGATTCGCACTTTTAATTTAAGAAATTATGAGGAAGTTCTGATACAGTTTTCCGAACAAAAATCATTAGAAATTGAAATTCTATTTGAAATAATAACTACTTTGGGTTATATAGGCTCAGAACTATCTGTCGAATATATCATTGAGAAAATAAATGAAATGATTGATTTTGAAAAGCGAACTCTCTTAACAGATCAAATGATACAATTTCATTCAGATATTGATTACTTTGATGATTTTGATAATGAGCAATTAAAAATGAACGGAAGAACCCTCGAAGATGACATTATTGTGTGGAATGAGGGAGATAATGAAGATATGTTCTATTGGAATGCGCTATTCTCTCTAAGTAAAATAAAATCTGAAAAAGCAATACCATTGTTGCTTACCGCGCTCAATGATTACGACCCAAAAATAAGATTAGAAGCAATTTCCGGATTGAAAGCAATAAAACACTTTGATTCAAATATCGAAGAAAAATTA
>DAOUWQ010000367.1 GCA_030667035.1 Candidatus Heimdallarchaeota archaeon
AAATCTACTTCTTTGCCATCAAGAAATATAGCATTATCTTTGAATTCAATCTTGAATTCATGGCCACTAACAAAAACTTTGTAGAACTTTCCATTAAAGATGACTTCTGGTGTGAAACCATATTTTTCCACAATTACTTTCTCATCTGTTTTTTCTAAATCCAAATCAGTGCCATTGAGAGTAATTTTGTACCTGTTTTCCATTAGTAATCTCTCCTAATTGCATCTAATCTGCCCTTCATTCGCCATTGGTTCGATTGATCGGGTAAGTTTGTTTCATTCTTTTTCATACCTACAGCAAATAAAGCACTTGCTTGTAAACAGATACGTTTTTTTAATTTCTCAAGGAGATTTCGTTCCTCAATAAATTTAATGCTAATATCCCCAGACTGGAATTTTTCATCGTTAAATAATTCTTCAAAAAATGGTATATTGGTTGCAAAACCAAGGATAGATAATTCTTTGAGAGCCATTTGAGCTCGAACAATCGCTTCTTCTCGAGTCTCATCTGCAACAATCAATTTTCCGATTAATGAATCATAACAATCAGGAATTGTAAATCCTTCGTAAATAGCGGTATCAAAACGAACTTGTGGACCTCCTGGTGCAGTAAATTTCCTGACTCTACCTGGAGTTGGTCGGAAATCCAATAAAGGATCTTCTGCATTGATCCTTAGTTCCATTGCGTGCCCTCTAAATTTGATATCGGACTGTTTAAAGGACAAATGCTCTCCTTTAGCAATTCTAATTTGCTCTTTTACAATATCTTTCCCAGTTAACATTTCTGTAACAGGGTGCTCTACTTGAATTCTAGGATTTACTTCATTGAAGAGGATATTACCGTCCTTCAAAAGGAATTCAACTGTTCCAGCATTCCTATATTTAACTCTTCGAGCTAATTTACAGACTAATCTACCAATTCTCTTTCGTTCATCATGAGAAATAACTGTTGAGGGCGCTTCTTCAAGTAATTTCTGATTTCTGCGTTGAATAGAACACTCTCTTTCTCCCAAATGAACTACTTTGCCAAAATTATCAGCAAGAATTTGGAATTCGATATGTCTGGGTTGTTCTAAGAACTTTTCTAAAAATACCTCACCACGTCCGAAAGCTGCTTCTGCTTGTGCACTTGCATTATCAATTGCAGTTTGCAACTCCCCGGCATTCTCTGCTTTTTGTATGCCCATTCCACCGCCTCCGTAGACAGCTTTTACTAGAACGGGATAACCAATTCTTCTTGCTTCACGATTAGCATGATTAGCATTTCTAATAACATCTGAACCTGCTGGTACTGTTAGCCCTACTTTTCTAGCCAATTCTCGCGACTTAACTTTATTCCCTAAAAGTTCGATAACTTCGGGAGGGGGACCAACATAAATAATTCCTTCCGCAATTAGTTTTTTAGCAAATTCTTCACTTTCAGAAAGGAAACCATAACCCGGATGAACGCTTTCAATCTTTTCTCTATTACAAATAGCGAGGATTTGGTCAATGTCCAAATAGCCTGGTTGACCATTGTACTCTTCTAATTCGATTGCCTCATCTGCAAGCTTTACATGAAGGGCATTTTTATCTACAGAAGTATAAATTGCATATGTTTTTACACCAAGCTCTCTTGCGGCTCGTATAATGCGTATGGCAATTTCACCTCTATTTGCTACTAACAGACTACTGAACATAATATCATCTCAAATTCTATGCTTCTATAAAGTATTAGTGTGTTTTTACTGTAAAATGAATACTTTGGTTTATCTAATAATAAACTTTTACTGTAATATACAGTATATTTTTTATATAGCTTCACCCGAGTTAAGACTACACAGTTTGGCACTTAGTACTGTGTGACAGGAGATTAGTAAATGAATATGAATACAGAGCTTTCTCAGCATAAAGAGATGATAAAAAAAACTGTTACAGAAAAAAAGAATGAGGAATTGTTAGAAAAGCGCGAAGAAGCTCTTATGGGAGGAGGGCAAAAAGCGATTGATAAACAATTGGAGAAAGGCAAGCTTACTGCTCGACAAAGAGTGGAGATTTTACTTGATCCAGGCACTTTTACTGAAACAAATATGTTTGTCCGACATAATTGTAGCAATTTTGATTTAGAGAAAAAGAAATTTTACACTGATGGAGTCGTCACAGGATTTGGACAAGTAAATGGGAAATTAGTATACGTGTATAGCCAAGATTTTACTATTCTCGGAGGGAGTCTTGGTGAAGCACAAGCAAAAAAAATCTCTCAAGTAATGGACCAAGCGATTCAAAATGGTGCACCATTGATCGGGTTCAATGACTCCGGTGGAGCTCGAATCCAAGAAGGTGCAAATTCCTTAGCGGGATATGGAGATATATTTCTAAGAAACGTTCGCGCTTCTGGTGTTATCCCTCAAATTTCTTGTATGGTTGGTCCCTCAGCAGGAGGGGCAGTTTATTCACCAGCGCTTACTGACTTCGTCATAATGACTGAAGACACCTCTTATATGTTCGTAACGGGGCCAGCAGTTGTAAAAGCTGTTACTGGAGAAGATACAACATTTGAAGAACTCGGTGGAGCATCTATCCATAGTGCAAATTCTGGCATAGCACATTTAACTGGTTCAGATGAACTTGAATCTATCGAATTTATCAAGTTGCTTCTCTCCTATCTCCCCTCAAATAATCTTGAAGATCCTCCCATTAAAAGAATCACTGCATCGAATGATATTGATCTTGAATGCTTGAACGATGTCATCCCCGAAGACCCTCAAGTTCCCTATGATGTTCGAGAAATTATTTTAAGAGTAGTTGATAAGGGCAATTTTCTTGAGATTCAGAAAAAATGGGCACAAAATATTATCATAGGTTTTAGCAGATTAAATGGTTACCCAGTTGGCATTGTTGCTAATCAACCAAGTAATCTCGCAGGTGCACTTGATATCAATGCATCCTCAAAAGCAGCACGATTCATACGATTCTGTGATGCGTTCAATATTCCAATTATTACTTTTGTAGATGTTCCCGGATTCTTGCCAGGATTGGACCAAGAACACAATGGGATCATCAAACATGGTGCAAAATTGATCTTCGCTTATGCTGAAGCAACTGTTCCTAAACTAACAGTTATTACTCGCAAAGCTTATGGCGGTGCTTACATTGTTATGGGCTCAAAACATTTAGCCACCGATATGAATTTTGCTTGGCCATCAGCAGAGAT
>DAOUWQ010000176.1 GCA_030667035.1 Candidatus Heimdallarchaeota archaeon
AAAATCTTTAAAAAAAATAAAAACATAAAATATAAAAAATATAAAAATCATGAAAAACAAATAAATAATAACATGTTAAAACAACAGTTTAAAAAGATTATCTATAAATTAAAACAAATTCAACGAAATAATATTCAGATAAATCAAAATCAATTGCCATTTTACCAAAGGTGGGTAAAGATGCTTGAGATTCTGGATTTAGAAATTTCAGTAATTGTCTAATTCTGGGGTCTTCATCATGTTCCATAATATAGCTTTGGAATTCATCACTTTCCTCTATTTTTTGACCAATATTGGTAATTAATTCAAAGCGTTTTGTATTCATTTTCGCTTCGTTCATTAAGGAGTAGATTAATTCCTTTAAGCTCTCAGCATAATAGATGCTAGATGGTTCAAATCTAATATTGTACTTATCCTCATCAAATGAATCAGCAATATGTCCGAGTAATGGAACGAGTTCCTCAGGGGGAATAAGATCTACTTTATGACAAAGAACGGTAATTAATCCATCGGGATTCTCTTTCTTAAATTGGCGAATGGTAAAACTAAATCTTCGTTCTGATTCTTCAAATAAATTAGGTTTAGTCATATCTATAATCCAAAATAGGATCTTTACATTAGAAAATACCAAATGTCTAAAATGTGTTACAGCTTCGTTCCAGTAATTTTCTTGTCCACCAGAATCAATAATCAAATTAGTTTTTTCTTCATCTATGTATTGACGTTCGTAATGCACTGTAGCCATGTAGTCTTCAACTTCTCCAGGTTCTTTACCAAAAAAGACTACATCTTTTATTGCTGTTTTTCCTGCTTGTTGAAGTCCCATGAAAAGTATTTTATCCTCTACCTTTGCATCAGCATCTTTTGATTTTAATTCGTCGAATAGATAGGACATTAGCATCACTGTTTTAATTACTAGTTTTACTTGTAGGTAGGCATAAGAGTATCAATATCAATGTTACTATCGCGTCAATATGCCGTTTATTGATATTGTTTGTCTTCTTCTTTACTTTTCTTTAAGTTATTTTTAGCTGCAATCATGATAATAACAGAACGTCTGCGAATTTGTTCTAAAAGAACTTTAATTTCTGATAATGCTTTCTTTTCTTTCAAAGCAAGAGTTAGCTCATCAATTTCTACGAACATAAATTCCTGGTTCGCTAGCATTAGTCCACCGAATTCTGCATCAGCAAGGATGATTAAGGAGAGGTTTTCAAATCCTCCTCTTGCACTTTTATTTTCTAATTGTATACCATGAATGAAACCAATCATATCTTCATTTGGCAAATTAATTGAACCAATCCTTCTCTTCTCATCGTGTTCTTCGAAACCTAATGAAGAGTAAGCTTGGTCGGATATTTTCAATAAGAAATTATCAACACCAATACGCATTCTTCGGCTATATTCTGGTTTTTCAAGAGAATGATCCATTAATAGCGGTACAGGTCCTTTAGATTGATCAAATAATGATAGGATAACACCAGGAGAGACTTTCTCAGAATTCTCATCTATTTCTTCTTCTGAAACTTTTTCCATTAACTCCTCAAATGGTCTTGCTCTTACAAGACGATAGATAACGAAACTCATTACTATTGAAAATAGAAGGCTTCCAGCAATAATTATGATAAGAATATGTAATGGTAGGCCAGCGGGATCTATAATGAAAATGTTTTCAGTATATTCTGTTTCTAATGGATCATATATGAAGCTACCTTCATAGCTAACCAAAATTACCACATAATCCATTTCTTCTGTCATTTCAAAAGATGTCTGGGCTAGACCATTTGCATCAGTTGTTGTAGTTTTATTAATAATTTCATTGTATGTTGTAGGTAATTCAGTTGCTGTGCTTACATCTTTGTAGACAACATAAATGCTGAAAGTGATATCTTGAAATGCTACCGGAGTTCCATCTGCTCTTAAAAGTTCAGCGTAAATAACTAAGTCGTTTCCATAAACTATTTCGCTACTCGAGACATTTACTCTTAATACAATTGGGACAGGTAAAATCATAGCAGAAAACGATGAAGTGTCATTCATAACTCCAAAATAATATTTTGAAGTTACAAAAATATCGAATTGATACATTCCTTTTGCAGATATGAAATCAGCTGAATTGAATGTTATTTCATAGATATAATTTACTTCATCTATGAGTTGATATGAAACATCTTCATTATTATTGTTAATTGAAACATCAGTCACCATTTGGGCCAAAGTGTTAGAATCATCATTTAGTATAAAGGAAATCGTAATGTTATCACCATATACTATGCTTGAAGTTGAATCTTGAATTAAGAAATTGCCTTCTTCTCTATGAATTAAAAGATTAACAGTAACAGATTGTTTATGATCATCAAACTGCCAAAATTGGAATTCAATGTATTTGTAAACACCATCAGTAACGTTTGTTGCATCAATTGTAAATTCATAAGCAGTTGAATTTATTGGCGTTTGTGTTATACCTAAATTGAGATCGGCATCTTCTTCTACATAAGCTATTGTTAAACCACTAATAACAGTATCATTTACTGTATCTCTTACATCTAAAGAAAAGGTGAAGGATTCACCATACTTCATAATATAATTATAATCATCAGAGAAATCTCCAGGTGTGAGATAGTTAATTTCTATATCGTCTACTGTGAATACATATTTTGCAGTTATTTTATTCGTATAAAGTCCACCACCAGTGTCATCCTCTAATTCAATGTAAAGAATATGAACACCATCGAGTGATGGAACAATGATATCATATGGAGCTATTAATGTTTGGGAATCATTATCATCATCCCATCTAAAACTAAATTCTTGCAAGTCAGCAGAGAGCACATTGAAATCAAGGATAGTATTTCCTCGTACATAAGTATCATTAGTAATTCCATTCAATACATAATTTGGTGGTTCAAAATCTAAAAAGAATTTATACAAAATAGTGTATGAATTTCCAACTATATCTTCAGTGAAAATTGTTATCGTAGCTTCAGTTTCGTCTAAATATTGAATGCTTAACGTAGCAGAAAAGTCAATATTTTCTGGTGAGGCTGAACCTTCCAAATTCCATTGAGAAGTAATAATATCAATAGTATCATCTGAAAAATCTTCCACTTTAAAATTCAGGAGTGTATCTTCATTAATTTTTGAATTGTTCTGAATAAAGTTAAGGGATACAGTTGGGTGAGTATTATCAATAGTAATTGTTAATGTTTCTAATGCATCATTACCTAAAGTATCGTTCGAATAAATTACTAAGGTAGCTGTTCCTTCAATAGAAGGTAAAGTAAATGTATCAGTAAACAAAGTATAACTTGACTCATTCCAAGAATAATAATTATTGAAAGTCGGGTCAGCATCTGTTATTAAACACGTTACCTCAGAGTTTGCTGGAACATAATTTGAACTGTCAGGCAAAGTAGCTAAACCACTAATACTTGAGATAGTAATAACCGGTGATGAAATATCTATAGTGAATTCAATATAATATCTATAATAATTTCCAGCAGTATCATAAGCAATAATTGTTAAATTATGGAGACCTTCTGATAATGAGTTAAGATAGTAGTTTAATGGTTGAGAAAAGGTTTGAGTATCCTCTCCATTTATTGAGATATAGATTTCCATATTTTCAGTTATGGTCCAATTATCATCAATTGTAAATGATAATACTGTGCTATCTAAAAATCTGGATTGATTATAACTAGGTCCTGCAACAGATTGAATAATGGTCGGTGCTTCTTGATCTACAGTAAACACGAACACAAATTCATGGAGAACATTTACTGCATCTCCAACCCAAACAGTTAAACTATATGTACCTGGAGTTGAAGAGAGTACATCTATACCAGATAATGTTAATATATTGTTTCCGTCAGGAACTCCGTCTTTTGGAGCATCATTTCCCCAGAAATATTTTACCGTATCATTATCATTGATTATTGTTATTTCTACAATATCCCCACCCATATAATATGAACTATTGACCATATTTGTTAACTCAACAAGCAGATAAGTTGTATTGGTATAAAATGAATATACCGTAGAGATATCATGACCAAATGTATCATTAGCATAGACAGTTAAATTATGCCAACCTTCTGACATGGGTAATGTAGTTCTCCAAACATTACCAGATACTTTAGTAGTCCAATCTGCAAAACTATCACTGTCCCATTTATATAAAACATCAATATCGGATTCATCAGTTATTCTAACATCAATATTCTTACCTAAAGGTTGTTGGGTTTCATTTAGAACATTGTCTAAACTTATTACTGGTGCTGTATTATCAAAATTAAAGAAATATACTGTTTCTGTAGGACCAAAATCATCCGTTGTTTGAATAGTTAGATTATGGATTCCATTAAAACCTTGATTAGGATAGATATCATAAGGTGCATTGAAGAGAAACTGAACGCCACTCTTATCCCATTCATAAGAAGCAAAGATTACATCTACAATGGTAAAATTGAGCAATTGTCCATCAGTTACTATCGAATTGTTTGCTGGAGAATGTAAAACAACATTATACTGCGATGTATCATAACCAACAACAAAGGTTACTTGAGCGAAATTATCAAAGAAATCAGTTGCTTCGATAATCAGATCATGCCAACCAATTGTTTCAGGTAGGGAAATGATTGTTGATGTGCCAAAGCTAGTAAAAGAATCAGAGTTCCATTTATATTGAGCTGATACCGAATCAGTAATTGTAATCGTTGCATTTGTTGATTCAAAATATATTGTGTTATTAGTGAATCCTGTAATATCAATGATAGGGTACTTGTCTTGATATTGAAGAAGCTGCATACCAAAAGATTCTATTTGATTGTCTAAATAGTAAGTATTATCATAAGT
>DAOUWQ010000203.1 GCA_030667035.1 Candidatus Heimdallarchaeota archaeon
GCTTGAATTTCTATTTCACCTAATGAGAGTATCACTGTTTTTTCATATGGTTCGTCTACTTCATCAGGATAGGGGACACATCGGATGTAAAAATCTACATCGCGAATTTTCCCTTGTAAATTTTTTCCCGCTTCAATGGCTAAGAAGGAGTTAAAATTGATTTGTTTTTCTTGTCCCCTCTCTTTCCAAAGGGATTTCAAATTTTCATCAGAATACCTACTGATTAGTTCCTCTTTATCGAAAACTTTCGGCATTGCTCCATAAACTGTAGAACCATTTTCTTCTCCATAGATAATTAGATCGATATCAGAGCTCTCTGAATGTAAATCAACTAATATTGATCCAGAGATTCCAATTGACTCCAGTTTTATTTCCGAATATGAGATAATAGCTTTTACTAATCTAATCGTTAAGTGTTCTAAAGAATTCGCAGGAAAAACTTCCTGCATCAGTTTACTCAATTTATTTCTTGGGTCGTAAATTTTGTTAATATTGTCCCTTTTGACACCCTGTAGTAATCCCCTGCCTTTTGGATCTTCAAAGAGATATTTAGGAAAATTTTCAGCTAAAAACGAGTATCTATCTTTCAAGTTGTATAGCTTTACAAAATCCTTTCTTTTCGTTTCCCCGGTTTCAAGATATTTAAAAGGAATATATCTTACAAATGCTATTACTCTATCACTAGGTTGGCTCAATCCTTTGACATCAAATATCAGTCCATCTTTAGATTCAATGAAAAAACCCTCTATTGGCTCAGTGATAGTATCTCGAGACATAAAATACTCTCCAACTCATTTGGATTCAAAATTAAGTTTACCGTGAATTTTTTCTAATAAATCTAAGTAAACTGAATCCTCGGGAACCACTCTCTTGATTACTTTTGTATGCTCTTGAATTAGTTTCCTCAGACCATCCATTAATTCAATTGGTTTGCTTTGGGAATTCAAATAGAATACTAATCGGCTTGAATGAATTAATATTTCAATTAGTAACGAAAATGCTCGAGTAAAAGGGTTATAAGTTTGCAATTGAAAATTTGACTCGAGTATTTGGCATTTAAAGTAGGCTCTTTCAGTATCTTTCTCATTCTTTTTTTCAATAATCTTCACTACAAGATAATTATTTTTACAAACAGATAAAACAAAACCTCTGTTATCCTTATAATGAGTGAAAGCATCTTCAGGAAGCTCATCTTGAAACAGCGTACAATAAGTGAAAAGTTTGGGGTCTTCTGTAAAATTAATTATAGCTAATTCGCTATCCCACAGATTTTGAAAAGTATCAGATTGAACATATGGACGAATGATTATGTAATCATCTTTATCTTGAAGAATTCCCATTGGAGCTCCATTAGGTTTATTCTTTTTATCAGTGGTTGTTATAATAGTTTCATAAACAACACCTGGTTTTAAAGTAAGATTTTTCGAAGACATCTAATTTTTCTCTCAAATGCGTTTTATATCAAAATATAATTATCATTGAATAGTCTTATTATACTCGATTTGATACTAAACGAATATATCAATTATGGTTCGATTTTCGATGGTCAAGTATGAAAAACTAACTTTAGATGAATATAATGAGATTTGCTCTCTTCTAAATATT
Source organism: Candidatus Heimdallarchaeota archaeon (assembly GCA_030667035.1). Taxonomy (GTDB): domain Archaea; phylum Asgardarchaeota; class Heimdallarchaeia; order JABLTI01; family JABLTI01; genus JABLTI01. The sequence continues at coordinate 1,606 of DAOUWQ010000203.1, forward strand.
GACCCACAAACTGACATCGCATCGGTAGAATTCTTACACAAAAAATTAAACAAACGAAAAATGAAAACTGCCTATAACAAACTGGAGAAGAAAATTTCTAATCGCATAATTTTTATTTTTGGCGCAGGACCCTCATTAAACTCATCTTTGATTAGTATTCAACAAATAGTAGAAAGACATCGCAAAAAAATAACCATCATAGCTGTTGATGGTGCAACAAAAGCATTACAAGAAAACGATTTTCCAATTGATATAATTGTAACTGATTTGGATGGCAGTATCAGCTCGATACAAGAAGAAAATTACAAGGGTGCAATTGTTGTTATTCATGCACATGGCGATAATAAAGATAAGATAAATCAAATAACATCTATTTTAGATGACAATAATATTATTGGTACAAGCCAATCGCTTGAAACATCTAAAGTAAAGAATCTTGGAGGATTCTCAGACGGAGATAGAGCAGTTTATTTATCAGCCAATTTTATGGGAAAAATAATTGTACTATTTGCTTTTGATTTTGGAGAAATTGTTGGAAGATATTCTAAACCAGAAATTTTCACGGAAGATACTAACGCTTCCAAAGAAAAAATAATCAAATTTGATTTCGCTAAAAAATTACTAGCAAAAATACCCTTGAAATTTCCGGAAATAAAGATACTAAATTGCACTCCTCAAGGAGAAGAAGTTACCAATATTCGTCAAATAGATTTTCAACAATTGGATGAAATATTGGATGAGAATCGATAGTAATTTTTTAGCTTAAATCTTCTCGAGTTATTTTCTTCCAGCAACCTTGACCCTTATATTCAAAAACACCAACATCAATTGAATCAATGTTTGGATATTTACTAAAGAGCGGTTTCATTTTTATTGTTAATAATCTTGCGAATTCTTCAACGGTAGTATTTTTTATTGGTAGTAAACAAACATCCGCTACTGGAAAAACATATTTTTTCTTTTTAGGAAGAAATTCTACAAGATATTCTTCCCCTTTTTTTGTAATGGGAAGATGTGGATTTTCATTTGGAAGAAGAATTCTATGATCTAATTCCTCAACAAAATTTCGTACAAAAGGCTTCAATTCTAGAAAATCAATTACTAAATTTTTATCTTCATCCTGTTCTCCAAAAACCTGAACTTCAACTAAGTAGTTATGTCCATGTAATCGTTCACACCCCGTATCCCCTAAAACAAAATGTGCTGCAGCAAATTTGAAGGTTAATCCGCCTTGTATTAATCGATAGCTCAAAGAATTCACCAGTTATGTTTTTCATTCTACTATTGAAGTAAGAGCGATTTGCTTTTTTATAAGTTTCTTCTCCTTTCTTACGATATACGCTTAATGAAGAAGATATAATTTCCGTTTTGAATATCTGACAGAAACAATTCTTGGTTATTAATTTTGCACCATTTTGGCATTGATTTTGGTGATAATGGATTATCTGTTGTTACTTTGATAATTTCACCAATTGCTAAGGTTTTAATTTGTACTCGTAATTCCAATCGTATCTGAAAGCATTCCTTGCCAGTCATATCTAACTGTATAGCAATCTTTTCATTCATCTCTGAGCTCATAGTATTTCATAGTAAACATTATAATTTATTGTTTCCGCTTTAAAAACGAAAGTCATTAGAGGTGATGAAATTTGAGGATCTTTGTTCAAGAATATGCTACTGGTGGAGGGTTGGTTAATGAAGAACTTCATCCATCACTACTGATTGAAGGCTTCGCAATTCTTCGCGCATTGATTTTAAATTTCAAAAAATGTGGTTATGAAGTTGTAACTACAATTGATTTTCGATTGGAAGAATTGAAACCATTTCTTGCAGCAGATATTATTGAACCAATTACAACCAAGCAATCGATATTTGATACTAGCAATGATTTACTCAGCAATTGTGATTATTTTCTAATTATTGCTCCAGGAGCTAACAATATTCTTTCTAGCTTTGTTAGTAACTATACTAATACTAAAGCTAAAAGTTTGAACTGTAATAGTGAGCTGATTAATTTAGCTACTCAGAAACATCTTACTTACATGTTTTGTTCATCATTAAAAATTAACTATCCAAAAACATACAAAATGCAGAAAAACGGTATGTGTTCGGATATAGAAAACTCCTCAATAATAGAGAAGCATTGGTCTAAATTGATAAACGAGAGTGAGCTCTTTTTTCCGGTAATTCTTAAACCAAACGACGGAGTAGCAAGCGAAGGGTTAACCTTATGTAAAAACCAAGAGCAGTTAGACGATTATTTGCAAAATGACCCTTCAGAACAACTCTTGCTTCAAGAATTCATTGAAGGTGAACATTTGAGTGTGACGGTAAATATCACACCACAGGAAACCCAAATTATCTCTCTAAATAGACAACTAATTTCTTTCACAAATGTCACCTCAGATTATTTGGGTGGTATAACAAATATTCAACATGATCTTTCCAATGAAATTGAAAAAATAACTTTTCATTTGTTATCTAATATAAAAGGACTAAATGGTTTAATTGGTTTGGATTTTGTAATTCGAAATAAAGAAATCTATTTTATTGAATTAAACCCTAGAGCAACTACACCAATTAGTAGTTTAATTTCTGAAGATTCCACTCTAATACGATTGTTGCCTTTAACAAAGGGTAAAAAGAAAGAGGATAAAATCGAAGAAAAAAAGATAACATATTTTGCAAAAGTATCACTCAAGAAAGCAAAAAATGAAGTAACGAATAGTCAAAGATTTTTAGATATTGATTTCATATTAACTCCACCACTTGAATTATCTACAAATAGAATTTTAGCTTTGATTAAAGGAACAGGAAAATCAATTCAAAGCGCACAAATTGATTTTCAAAATAATCTTTCAATATTGTCAAATAAATTAAAGTAATAATAGAATAGATTATTATTCGAATCAACAATGACAATAGTACTTGGTTTAGATATTGGTGGAGCAAATACGAAATTTGCTATTTTAGAATATAATGAAGGCAAAGTGTCCTTTTTATCTGCAGAATCAGAGTACTTTCCATTATGGA
>DAOUWQ010000326.1 GCA_030667035.1 Candidatus Heimdallarchaeota archaeon
GAATAATTCTTTTTAGCAAATTGTAATCATTGGTTATAGTGACGATATTAATGAAAATTATGTGGAATCAGTCTATGAAAAACGAAGAATCATAATCCGCTCTCAAAAAAGTCAATAATTTCTTGAGAGCTTTCCATGAAAATCCTTATTATCGCAAATAGACACTCAAAATATTGGAAACTTCTGAGAAAGCTTGAAAAATTAAAAGAGAATATCATCACTAAATACAAGTCATTGCACCTTTATTTCGTCTTTATTTTTCTGGGAAAAGGCAGTTACTCGAGTGTTTTCCGATACAGAAAACGATAATGAAATGATTAATTAGCTTTCCAATTCAATGAAGCTTGCTGTTAGCATAAAATTTAAATAATATTTTTGGGACTGTTAATATTGGAATACAAATTGGATAAAGTATCTAGAAACAAAGAAAATCCAATGAAGGAGTAAATCTCTCTGAAACTACTTGCAGATATTTAAGTAGGGAAAAATACTTTGGGATAAAAATCTAGCATTCTTATTGTCAATAATAATATTAGATTATTTAAGATAATATCGTTCGTTATAAAACATTAAGGCTATGTTGTATCAACAATTGAATAAAGGAAGTTAAATAATGAGTGAAAATAAGAAAAAAATGCTCCTTATGAAGAACTAGATTATTGGAATTTGTTACAGAATGCTATATCTGAAGGTATAGCTATTTTTGATAGGGATATGCGTTTAGTACAATTGAACGATGCTGTAACAAAAATTCTTGGGATAACTCAAGGTGATATAGGAAAAACAATGCTTGAAATATATCCTCCTCTCAAAAATAGTGGTCGATATGAAAAATGTTTGGAAGTAATAAGAACAGGAAAACCACTAGTTATAGAAGATGTCGTACTAGAACCAAAATTTGGCAAAATATATTTATCTTTGAACTGCTTCAAGGTTGGTGATGGTCTAGGAATAGTTTTCACAAATTTCACAGAAATGAAGAAGATCGAAGAAGAACAAATTAAAAGTGAAGAAAAATATCGTTCACTTGTAGAATACACAACTGATTGGATTTGGGAAATTGATGAAAATGGTTTTTATATATATAGCAGCCCAAAAGCAAAACTATTGCTTGGGTTTTCTAGTGATGAAATCATTGGTAAAACACCATTCGATTTTATGGCTGAAGAAGAAGCTAAAAAAATCGGTGCAATTTTTGAAGAGATAGCAAAATTAAGGAAACCATTTAGCAATTTAGAAAATACTATATTAAGTAAAGATGGAAAAGAGGTTATTGTAGAGACAAGTGGATTTCCAATCTTCGACATAAATGGTAATTATAAGGGTTACCGTGGAATAGATAGAAATGTAACAGAAAGAAAGCAAGCTGAAAAGATAATACGTGAAAGCAGAGATACTTTTTTAACTTTCAGTAATTCTTCGACTCAAACCTTCTCTATTTGGGATTCAAAACTCAATTTAATAGATTGTAACAAAGCTTTTCATAAGGATTTTTTCCCAAATATGAAAAGAGAAGAGCTTATTGGAATGAATATGCTTCTTCTAGCTCCTGATATCAAAACATCAGGTAGAAATGATAAATATCTTGAAGTTATTAAAACAGGCATTCCAATACGTCTAGATGACTTTGTATCAAGTCCAATTTTTGAGGAACAGCATCTAAGTATAACAGCTTTTAAAGTAGGCAATGGCCTAGGTTTGATTGGTGATAATACAACTGAACGATGGCAAGCTGAAAAGACAATACGTGAAAGTGAAGAAAAATTCTGCTCATTTTTCTCAGCAATACCTGATGCTGCATTTGTTATTGATCAGGAAAATGGGGATATACTTGACGTGAATGCTGCTGCTGTGAAAATCTACGGATATAGTAGAGATGAGTGGCTTACTATGAAAAACACTGATGTTTCTGCTGAACCTGAAAAAACTAGCAAAGCTACAAAAGCCCCACCTACACAAATACCAATTCGATACCATAAGAAAAAAAATGGTACAGTTTTTCCATTAGAAATGACAGCCGTTTTCAATAAAATGAATGAACGGAATGTTGTCTTTGCTACAGGTAGAGACATATCTGAACGAATGAAAATAGAAGAAAAATTGAAGCACTACTCTGAAAATCTTGAAGTAATGGTTGAAAATCGAACAAAAGAACTTAATGAAGCTAATAAGCAACTGATTCGTAAAGAGAAACTAGCCGTACTGGGACAATTATCAGGAGCAATTGGTCATGAATTGCGTAATCCACTTGGGGTGATCAAAAATGTTGCCTATTTACTAAAAATGAATATAGATATAACGGATCCTGAAATAAAGGAAAGTTTAGAGATTTTAGAGAAAGAAGTGGAAAGATCTGAAAAGATTATAACTAACATACTAAATTTCGCACAACCAAAACCGATTATGAGTAAAAAAACAAATCTAAATGATGTAGTTAAAGAAGCACTAACGAATGTAGTTATACCAAAGAATATCAAGTTGATGAACAAACTAGATGAATCTTTACTAATAATACTAGCTGATCCAGATCTTCTTACTCTAGTCTTTGGAAATCTCATCTATAATAGCATCCAAGCAATGCCAGATGGTGGGAAACTTACAATTGACTCGAGTTCCGCAGAACAAGATTGGGTGACTATGTCTATAACTGATACTGGTTCAGGAATTCCAGATGATATGTTAGATAAGATATTCGAACCTCTTTATACAACTAAAGCAAAAGGAATTGGACTTGGTTTACCTATCACCAAAGATATTGTTGAAAAACATGGCGGTAGTATAGAGGTTCAAAGTAAAATTGGTAAGGGAACAACATTTAACATAAAACTTCCAGTAAAATGCAAGGTTTAAACTAATATGGTTGGGAAATCCAAAGAAATTATCAATGTATTTATGGAAAAGCAAGAAGTATTTTCTTAGATCAAGAAGGATACGCAATAAATTGATCTGCAATGGATGACTGGTTTGCAAATAGTTGATATTACCAATCCATGCATGTGCTTATGTCGATAAATAAAAAACCATGACCAATAGAACATTACTACCCTAAGATGCATATCTATTCCTTTTGTTGTTAGATATAGAATATACAATAATCCTGTCCAGATTCCAAATCCAATAATTGGATATATTTGCCAATCTTCACAACGCTCAAATATTAGAGAGCAAGAAAAATCATCGTTGAAGAAATAAAAAGAAAAAAGTACTGTTTTTGAGGTACTTATCAAGGGATAGTGATACCAAAGGACTAGATGGTATTTTTCTCAAAAACAAATATTACTTAAAAAGTGCTAATCCACAAAGTATATCAATAATTTAACATTTAACTTGTAAACAAGGATGAGTTTAAAATGACCAAGGTGCTAATAGCTGAAGATAATGTAAATCTACTAACGATTTTTAAAATGATTCTTAGTGATGACTTTGAAATTTTCGAAGCAATAAATGGACTAGAAGCAATTGAGGTTTACAA
>DAOUWQ010000340.1 GCA_030667035.1 Candidatus Heimdallarchaeota archaeon
CTTCTTCTTACTCTTAATTAGTAGAAATTACATAAGGGAAAAAAATAATTTTCATTTGTAAAAAAGAAAAAAAACTCTCTTTCCACATAGTCATTAGGATTAAAATTTGACATATTCAATCCTTGGTAATGAGTTCTGAGGAAATCTTGTAAGAAGTATCCCTTGAGATGAAACAGTAGATATATCTCTTACTTTCGATATTCTTGGGTTCATACTATCTACTACAGTAACCAGTTGGTTCATGTTTGCTATTTGTCCACTATGGAGACAATAACGAATCATACTCGATGGAGTTAATGCCTCATAAATTGGTATAGATAATTTCTTGGATATTTCATTTCGGAAATTACTGAAATTTCCTTCTGAGAGACTTCTATTATGAGTGTCAAGATATATTTTTCTGATTATTGGTGGTGGAACACCTTTGAAAGCAAAGGTGTATAATTCCAGAGAAGTTGGGTCGAAATATATTTCATGTACAACACCTACTAATGATCTATCTGGTGCTAGTACTCTCCGACCTAATAATCCTGCATTTTCTGCTAGAGTTAAAACTTGTGAGTTTTGATTTAAAATTGGTTGATTATTAATATAACTGATTGCACTTAAGGGCACAGAAGCGAAGTAGGAATTAATTAGTTTCAATAAGTCAATTCCTATTTTGTTCTCAATAGTATATTTTACAACGTTTTCAGGATATAGTGCTTGTTCTTTATCCACTCCGTAAGAATCTACTATTAGTTGTTGTAATCTCTCTTCAATTACTTTAGGATTTGAGGATGATCGTAATCTTGATGGTCCAACTACTGCAATATCACGAATAATTGCTAATGATGGTCTATTTGTTGCTATTACTCCGTAACTGCTTCCAATGATATTTATATCACCAATTAATTTCCCAATGGTGATACCTTTCCATTTGATCCAAATATCCTCACCGGGTGGAGGTCGAGTTGGTTCATGAGTCACTCTCTGGGTTTGAGTTTGAATTGGTGCTGCCTTTGGTTCAGGTGTAGCAACAATTTTTTGTTTTGTTTCCTTTACTGGTTTGACCCATTCTTCTTTCTTATATTCTACATCAGCAATTTTTGATAATTTCTTAGCAACAGTATGAGTATTCTTTTGAATCTTTAGAAGGCGTTTTTTCTCTAAATCCAGTTCCTTCTTTTTTGAGGCATCTAATGCTGCATCAACAGCAAGTTCCTCAATATTCTGGTTTAAAACATCATTCAGTTGTTCAATTAATTCTAATGATTTTGGTATTCCTTTAATCAGCGTTTCTCTTCTGTCTTTTATGGTTAGCAATAACGTTTCGTATTCTCTTTTTTTACTCTTTACTGCTGTTTCTGCTATGTTGCCTTTTGCGGCCAATTCATCCAGTTTTTTGAAGCGTGCTTCAACACTTTTCATTTCTTCTTAAATATTCTCCAGTCTAGTCATAAAACTTTGAACATTGACATGGATTGTTTCAAGATCAGGTATTATTGCTTCATAAGATGTAAACCCGTCCCGAATAAATGATTTTTTTTCTGCTGATTCTAAAATATGATAATATCTTTTCTTTAGCGTTTCATATAACTCATCATTAATTTCCCGTTTCTTTTTTCTTTCATCTAATGCATCTAGTAAAGCTAAAATATAATCTTTGCCGAAATTTTCCAACTGAATTTCACTTTTAACCAAATGCTTTGATCCCCTAAAAATAATTATTTTTTAGCGAAGATATCTATCTATGTTTAATATTATTTCTTCTGTAATGTAATTTTAATATTTAGTAATGAATTTTTCCTAATTATTAGTATCTTTTTCGCTCAGAAATATCAAAAGCGTATTATATTCCTTTAAGAATTACTGCTTCATTGTTGTGAATATTGTGAAAGAGATTATTTTAGCTTCTGCATCACCAAGACGTCATGAATTACTTACTCTTATTGGAATTTCTCATACAGTAATCCCTTGCAAAGAGGAAGAAGGTCAGGTAAAAAATAACACTACAAAAACTTCTGACAAAGATAAAAAACAACAAACAATAGAAGAAAGCATTTTACAAGTTGCTTGTCAAAAAGCTATGTGTGTTGCTAAAACATTGTCTCCTTCAAAAAATAAGGGTGTTTTAGTTCTAGGTGCAGATACAATTGTCGTACTTAATGATGAGATTATTGGGAAACCCTCTTCCCCTGAAGACGCTTTTGATATGCTAAATAGATTGACTGGGAACGTTCACGAAGTTTATACGGGATTATGTTTATACGATTTTGAGAGTGATCGATTGTTTACTGGAGTAGAGAAAACTCTGGTGAGTATGATTTCTTGTTCAGAAAGTAGGATTCGTGCCTATATTGCCTCTGAACATATTATGGATAAAGCTGGAGCATATGCGGTCCAAGGCATTGGTGCTGCATTAATTGATCATATTGACGGTTGTTTCTATAATGTTATGGGACTCCCTCTCAGCAGATTAACTACTATTTTGGATGAGATTGGGTATCCGTTTCTCCAAACTAAACAATAATCTCAAGTAAATGTTTTGAAATCTAAGGAAAACATTTTATTGTGTAAAATTGGGATTGAAGAGAAACAAAGCTAAAAGAAAGCTTTTTAATATCAAAGTAAAACCGAAATAGTGCAGAATAAGAAAACAATTGAGGTCTAAAATTGAATTCAAAGAAACTCTCAGCAGTAATCATAATCTTTGCAATGGTATTAGTAACATCAGTTCAATTTATCTCACCTACTGAGACAAAAGCTGCGGCTATTGAAGAGCCAACTACCATCACTCCTCATAGTGAGGCCGTTGAAGTAACTAAGAGAATAGTTGCGTCAAATGACACCCTGCTTGAATTCTATAATACTTATGTCGAGGAAACTTTCTCCGTCATTATTGAAGTAACAAACACAGCGGGTGAAGTTCTTCATTTAGCTAACATGACCTCACCTGAAATCAATGTTACAGATATGAGAGAAATCATTGGTCAATCATTCTATGATGAAGATTGGTTTGTTATGTTAGGTAACGGTTCTCAATATTTAGGCGATATTAACCCTGGTCAATCCAAGAGTGTTTCTTATACAATAGGTTTTGCAGAAGAACACTATGATACTATTATCAATTTGGAACACTTTACTTTTAGCGCTTCAAATGTTACTTACCAGTGGGGTAATGGAACCGATGATGTGAGTTATTCCAATGAAATCAGTTTTAGAGTGTTCGAGTTTGTCCCAACAGTTAGGGTAGAGAAATTCTTTGTGATAAATAATGCGAACACAATAGATGGTAGACAAGCATATATCTTGCAAGAAGAAGTGATCAATGTAACAGTAAAAATAGTAATTAAGAATTTCATTCCATACAACATTAATCTTACAGGTGTTGA
>DAOUWQ010000146.1 GCA_030667035.1 Candidatus Heimdallarchaeota archaeon
AATCCCTGCTCTAGCAGTATAGATCCCTGCTGTTAATCCTGCAGGTCCAGCTCCTACAATAACTACTTTATATTCTTTTTTTTCTGTCATTTTGGCTATCTATCCTGTGTTTTATTTTATTGTTAAATTCTTACTGTAAACAGAGAACTTGGAGGGTAATTAAATATACTTCTCCTTACATTTTAATTTTTTATTCATAAAAAATCTTAGTTATTTTACCAATCCCTTTTGTTCTTCCCTCTCTGAAAAGAATTTTTGATCCTTCTTTCAAGTATTCAGGATAATACATGAATCTAAATCTTGCTTTTGTTTTATCTCCTGTTCTTACTACTTCCTTGTCCATATCAATAATTTTCGCTGTTTGTCGAATCGTACCACAATGAATTACAGCTTGATAATTCTTCTGAATTGTTGTTGAATGATATAATATTAGTACTTCTGCTTCAAATTCTTTCGCAACTTTTGGAATGATATGTTGGTCAAGTAATACCATTCCTTTTCGAACTGCAGTTCTTTGGATTCTTCTTAATGCAAATGTTGCTGTTTGACCTGCCACCACTCTTCTAACAGGTAAACGCTTATTATGTATGCTTTTTACTTTTACTTCTTTGAATTTGCCACTTTCGTCTGGTCCTAATTGCAAAATATCATCGATTGTTACAGATCCTCTCAACAATGTTCCTGCAACTATTGTGCCAACCCCTGTAACTGAATATGTTTCATCAATGTGAAATTCTGAAGGCTTGTCGATAAACTCTTCCCATTTTTTATTTGCGGGAAGGATATTGAGGAATTTCCTTAGAAGATCTAGGTTTTCCCCGGTAACATTAGAAACGAGAAAAATAGGTGCAATTCTTCCTGAAAGAAGGTTCTTTGCGCTAACTATTATATCATCTTCATTTCTAATAATAATTGGAATTTTGTTAGAACCGGGTAGTTTCAGTAATTTAGTTAAATTATCAATAGTTTGTTTTAAGATGTGTTCAGGACAGATATCAATTTTTGTTATTGCGATAATCACTGGGACTTTTAATGCAAGAACAATACCAAGATGCTCTTTTGTCATTCCAACAACACCCATATTAGAACCAACAACAAGTAAAGCGTAATCAGGAACATGCCCCGTTAACCCGAAAAGTGTTGTTTTCAGATATTTCTCATGACCGCCTAAATCGATAAAAGTTAGTACTTTTGCACTACCTTCAATTATTTTTGTCCAAGATTGGTTTCCTAATAAATTATAATTTACAATTTCTCCCTTACTATCAAATCCAAGAATCTGTTGACTAATACTGGATGTTCTGCCTGTTTCTACTTCATGTTTGTGCCGAAATACATTGACTCGAGCCAATCCTCTACCATTATCTAATTTTCCCTGAGTAAGTACTCCAACTAATGTACTTTTTCCACTGTCTACATTTCCAGCAACAGCAACTCTCACCTCAAGGTAATCTTCTTCTGCCAATTTTCGTACTAAAACTTCTGCAACCTTCCCAGATTCACCTTCCCTTTCTCTTAAAATAGTTATATCTGCTTGAAGCTGTTTAGCCATTTTTTCAAGAGTTTTAATGGATCTTTTTAGTTCTTTTTCAGTAATGCCTTTCGGATACCCATTATCTTCTATCCCAATCTCATAAATTGCTTCTCCTTGTCCTTCTTGTAAACGGAAATTCATCTGTGTAACCAAATGTTCAAACCGAGTAGCTGTAGGATCAATTAGCTTTAGTTTGTATTCGACATTCCCTTCCTCATTCTCTCGATCCAAAGAAGGAGTTTTGTTTTTGTTTGGAGAAGACATATTTTCAAACTCAATCTATTCTCAAATTAAAATAGTCAATCTTGCTTTATTAATACTAAGAATTATTTGTTTACAGATATATAATAACAAAATCAGAACTGTGATTTCCTAATCTTTTATGTTAATTTTTACATCTTGGTTTGTTAGTTTTCTTACTTGCCTCTGAGTTTCTCCTGCTAATGAAGCAATTTCTTCATTTAATTCTTGAAGAGAACTCTCCAAATCGCGAATTCTACGGCGCCTACGGTTTTCGTTTTTCTCTAAAGATTCTTGTGCTTCTTTATACTCTTGTATTTGATCCTTTAAGCCAAGCTCTTCAATTTTAACCTCGATGCTGGTAATCTGTTCTTTAAGCTTTAGTAAATCAGTATGAAGTTCTTTAATGGAACCATCAATTACTTCTTGTGCATGTGCAATTGCTTTATTTTTCATCGATGCTTTTAATTTTATTTTCTCTGCTTTAGAAGCGTCAATCAATATTTCCATTAAATCATTTAGCTTCTCATGACCTTCATCTAATTCCCAAATTGCATCCAAAGGATTTTCTCTAATAAGGTTTGCAATATTAATTAATTCGGGAGGAACCATAACTTTGCCATCTTGTGCTCGAGAAGTTAATTTTCTTAGAGGTTTATCCAATCCTCCAAGTTCTAGTCGGAGTTTCTTTCCAATTATTTGCACTTCTTTGTTAAGCTCGTCTAATTGTGTTAATACTTCTCTTGATTTAAGAGAAGATGCAGTATTGCCTAATTCTTTAATCTCTTCTGTAATTTCATCAGCTTCTTTTTTTTCAGCAGAAATTTGTTTCTTAAGTTTATCTCGTTCTTTAACCTTAGAAATAATCAATGAAATCTTATCAGAAGTATCATCCACTTCTTTGAGCAAAACTGTTTTATCTTCAAAAAATTTATTAAAATCTTGGTAATTTTTTTGAATTCTTGTCAATGCTCTATTTAAAATAAACACTCTTGTTTTGTATTTTCGTTTTAAATTTGGTATGAATCTTCTCCCTATTGTCAATACTCTTTGTAAAAATTTCCCTAAACTTTTTACCCACTCTTCCGTTGTTTTATAAGTAATCTTTTCAGGATATTCAAATTCAGAAACCATTTCAGTCATTTTTTCAAAGATGTTTTGAGAGGAACGGGTTTCAGCATCAATGGTATCACCTATTTCAAAATCTTGTGCTGCATGTTCTAGCTCTTCCATTGAAGCTTTTACTAAATCTATTCTTTTATGAATTTCATGTCGCACTTTTTTTACGCTATTTTCCGTATCATTCTGAAACCATTCATTCATTTTACTTAGCGAAATCAATTTGTATCATCCCTAAATCGACTGATATCTATAATTACTATGCTGAAATTTACCTTTGGATATATTACTAAATTGTTTATTTTGTTTTATTTATGTTTCCTAATTTCTCATTCTATCAAATTTTGGAAAATTATTGAAAAGACAGCTAGTAACTTGGATTCTTCAATTATGAATGGTAGAAAAAGATTTTTAACTGAGTTCTGCAAAGATTTGAAAATTAGGATTAAATTTAATTATAAGTTATGACTATAGTTCTCTGGTACAGAAACTTTCAGTGAGATGTAAGAAATGCCTTCAAAACAAGTAAATAAAACAAATTTAAAAGAATCAGTTGTTGCAATTAAAAAGAAATTCCATATTGTTGGACGAACAAGCGAATTAATGAGATCACTAGCAGCTAAAGCTGCTGGAAGGCATATTCTGTTAGAAGGCCCTGTTGGTGTTGGAAAAACAGAAATTGCTCATGCATTAGCAGCTTATCTTAATACAGAATTTGTTCGATTTGATGGAGATGAAAGGTATCATCCAGATAAATTGGTTGGCCATTTCGATCCTCCTGTAGTTTTAGAGAAAGGGTATTCTTTCGATTCTTTTGTTTCAGGTCCGCTTATTCGAGCTATGAACAGTGGTGCTATCCTCTTTGCAAATGAAATCAATCGTTGTCCAGAGTCAACTCAAAATGTTCTGTTATCTGCAATGGATGAAGCAAGAATAGTAATACCTAAACTAGGTGAAGTAAATGCAAAAGATGGCTTCTTTATTATTGCTACACAAAATCCTGTTGAGTTTATTGCAACTACACCGCTAGGTGAGGCAATCAAAGATAGATTCGTTTGGATTAGACTCGATTATCAATCTGCTGCAGAAGAAAGAGAAATCGTTGCAGCCAAACTGAAAGATCCTCTTCAAGATATTGTGGATTACTCTGTTTCAATTATAAGAGAAACACGAGTTTCACCCAAATTGCGAAGGGGTGCTAGTATCAGGGGTGCAATTGATTTAGCTTCAATTATTTTTGAATTTGAGGAAAGGACTCTCCAAACATGGATTGATATTAGTATTATGGCACTTGCAACCAAGATAGAATTGGAAGACGGTATAGAAGAAAATATTGAGACTGTAATCGAAGAAATAGTTCGAAAGGTCATTGGTAAGTTTTTTCGGACCTAGCGAAGTAGCAATGCCACATCCTGGTGGTGCTCGACCTCCTCCTCAATTTGGTCGTTTAACACCAGAAAAACTCGTAGAAGCAGAAATAGTTGCTGGTACGCGTTCAGCTGAACAATATCAAGATATGACTAAGGGAATGAAATTTCCTAAAATTAAAAAACTGACTGAACTTGCTATTGAATATGATAATATTCCTGCCTTGAAGGGAATCGCAAAAAGCAACCAATATGCTGTAGCTGAAGCACTTCAATCTAATGAAGGCGTAAGAATGTTAGAACGAAGAGCAGCAAGAGGAGAAGGTAGCGCACCAGAATTATTCTTTATGTTGCGAAGCAATTTTGATCCAAAATATCGAAAAATCTATCGAAGGTTAGCACGAAAATCTGTTTTGAAATCCTCTTACAGAGTTGTAGGTCGAGGATTAAAAGGAGAATTAAAGATTAAAACTGAATATGAACCTGGAATGACCGATTTTGATATGGATAATTTAATTGAAAAGTATCTGATAAATCGATATATTCAATATTCTGATATTGTTGCTATTGAACGAAGAAGTAGAGAAAAAATCGGAGTATTAATGTTCGATACGTCTGGTTCATTATATGGTGAGAAATTTAGAAATGCTGCAATGGCAGTAGCTATTCTTGCTTATCATTTAGCTAAAGAAAGGTATGCAGTTATTCTTTTCAATACAAAAGCAACAATAGTCAAACACTTGGATGAAAAAATTAAGATTGATGAATTGATTGATAGAGTGTTAGAAAGTGAATCTGCAGGCTATACAAATATCTCTGAGGCATTAAAGATTGGTTTGATAGAGCTAAATAAAGACAAACGAACAGAGAAATTTGGTGTACTGATTACTGATGGATGTTTCAACAGAGGAGACGATCCTCGACCTTTTGCAAAAAGTTATTTCAATCTACATGTGCTAGGTTTACCCTCAGAAAAAGTTTGGGGAGAAAAAGTTTGTCGAGATTTAGCAAGAATTGGCAAAGGGCGTTTTATGAGAGT
>DAOUWQ010000249.1 GCA_030667035.1 Candidatus Heimdallarchaeota archaeon
AAAGGTGAAAATGATATTGGTTCTACTTATGATTTTGAGGTCCTAACAAAAACAGGTGAAGTGATCCTAAAAGCAGAAGATTACGCTACGGTAAAAGTACCTTTAGCAGCGAACCTTGAAATTGTTGAGAATATTCGATTGAAACAAGTAAAACAACTGTTTACTGTTCCTAAAGATTCATCACTTGAAGTAGTTAGTGTCAAGCAAATCAACGAAAAAGTGAAATCCGATTCTGAATATTTAACCAATAACCTTCATACAGATGAGCTTGAAAAATATCAAACTACAAAGGTTGAGAAACGCAGAGACGAATGGTTAGCTGGAGTAATTGCTGCAAAAACAGCACTCAGAAATCTTATGCCAAAACTGGAAAATAAAGATATATTGATTGAGAAAAGTGCTCTTGGAAAACCAGTTGCAGTCACAAACAAAGGAAAGAAGAAAACCTTTGTTTCAATAACTCATAGCAACGGTTACGCTGTAGCATTGGTTAGCTCTGCTGTCAATATTGGAATTGATTTGGAAATAATCGAACCAAGAGATAGCTCACTTACTGATGAACTACTAAGTTCAAAAGAGCTATCATTTCTTAATATTCAGAATAAAGACATTGCTGATGATTTGCTAACCAGAATTTGGGCTGCAAAAGAAGCTACCTCCAAAGTTTTGGGTACTGGATTGAATGTTGATCTTCATGATTTAGAGATTACTAAATTAGATAGCAATAGCATTACAATTCAGATTGATTTAGCTAAATTACCCTCTGAAGCAAGTAAAATAGCCAAACAACTTGCTAAAGATAAGTCAGGTATACAGCTGAAAGCTCAGTTATTACAAAACGACGAATTTGTTGCTGCTGTGTGTTACATCCCTAAATAGCTTTGAATATAATGGTTTAATATGGAGTTAGAACGTTAAATTAATAACAAGTTAGTTTTTCATACTAAACTAACTTACTTATTCCATATTGAAGTTAAGATAGTCAAAATTATGGCAGTGAACTTATGGCATTTGCAACAAGGTCTAAATTTTTCTGGTCAAGATATTTAGCTACTTGCGTTAAATATCTCGGCGTTGCAAATACTCAACACGTTCGATATATTGCTGAGAGACTGTTCCCAACAGAGATGAGCCGGCAAAATATTCTATATCACGTTCGAATTGCAGAAGAGAAGGGTTGGATAGCAACATTTGCTTCATCACTTGAAATCACTGTTGAAAATGAAATTCTCTTTAGAAAGGATTTTGTAAATGGGATAAATGAGAAAATCTCTGCTCAAAGATTCATAATCATAGGTACAGAAGGATTTGAGCCTGCTTCAGAAGATCGAATAATTGAAATTTGTAAAGAAGTGAATTTGAATCCCCTAATAATAACTGACAACAAAATACTGACAATCGTTACTCAAGATTCTATTAAACGGTTAAGTTCCACAAAAGAAAAAGCTACTGGAAACAAGTCTTTGTTTATGGTTTTGATTCGTTTTGGTTGGTTCTGGTTAAATATCAACCCAAAATATACTCTGAACATCGTTGAAGTAATTAAAAATAATATTTCAAAGCATAACTACAATGACCATTATCAAATTGATGTCGAATTACTTGAAATTGTTAGTTTACTTGAACTTGAGACTACCCCCGAAATTTCTATAGAGGATTTGAAGAACTATCTAAATACTAGTATAAAAAATGCTGCTGCAAACAAAAGAAAAGACATTATGAATTTAATGGCAATGATTTTACTTATTTCTGCCCGTTATCTTGTTTCATACAACAAATTACCCTTAGCTGAAGAATATTTGAACCGAGGAATAAAATATCTGCGCCTAGGAACTCGCAAAACAATTTTAATGAGAAAATTACATGTAGATGGGTTATTCGATTTAGGTTTTATTTATTCACAACAGGGTTGGTTTTACAAGGCATTAGGCATCTATGAAAATATTGAACGAATTATTGAAGAAGAATTTACTCTTGCTGAACCGATTGATAATTTGAGAGGAAGATTAGCTCATGCAAAATCTGAATTATATTTGATGATGGCTTATCCTGCCTATACCTTCAGAGATGATGACTATCGGAGTTCATTGTTACGATCATTAAAGTTCGCTAGAAAAGCAAGCAAAATTTACCATGCAAACAAAAATAAATTGAAAATGTCTGAAATTAATTTGCTTAGCGCTTGGATTTGTGCATTGCTTGGAAGAATACCCAGGGCAGAGCTTTATTTGAATAGAGGAATAAAAGAAATGGTTGCACCAGTTCCTCCAAAACTAAATGGCCTCTATTATAGTGCTGTAGCTGAAATAAACCGAAAGCAAGGGAACTTTGAAGAGGCAATAAGAAACATCTCACAATCATTCGATTATTTCAAAATTCTTGGGCACTTGATTGGTAAGCTTTTCTGCATGACCAGATTAGCAGAAGTACATGTTACTCTTTCACAAAAGGATAAACAATATTCTTTCATCTCTTATGGAAATATGACTAGTCTATTTGAGAAGGGAGTATCTGATATGATAAGCCATGTTTTCTTAGAATTCAATAAGCAAATAATGGAAAAATCTGCTGTAATATCATTTTACTCTTCAGAGGAATCATTGACTAATCATCCAGAAATAGATAATTATGCAGAAATACTTTCAGGGAAAAATATTTCACCTGTTCTTTTAGGTGAATCATTTACTATATTGCCGGATACTTTGCTAAATTTAGAGAATATTGCCAAGAAAAAAGTAACCTGTATATCTGGTTCAATGGATAATATCAATGATGAATATAGCTTTGAAAATTTCAAAGGAGAACTTGGTAAATTTGATGACCTATTCCAAATCTTGTTATCAAAGAAGTAATTTTTCGCTATATTGTTCTGCTGGATTTAAGAAAATCTTTTAATAAGAAGGTCGGAGTCATTAGATTAACTAATAATTACTAGGAGTATACAGCTATGATGAGGAATCATGTTTGCCTACATTCTTAAAACACTACCTCCTAGTGCAAACTTTGTTTTTTATGTTCTAGATCGAAAAGGTCCAATGGCACGGTACCGTATATTGGATGAAACAAATCTTCCAGATAGAACACTTGGTTATGCACTTGATTCGTTATTGAAGAAAGGTCTTGTTGTAAGAGTTAGCGATGGAAAAGACAGACGATTGAGAATTTATCAAATACCTTCTCCAATAATCGTTACATAAAAAATTGAGTGCTATTGGTTTTTAACCAAAGCATAGTTTGCATTGGCCACAATATCAGAGAGTTCCTCTGGAGACAGTGGTTCAATTTCTTTCTTTTTTTGATTCTCAAAACCAGGGCAATCTTTGAGGCAAAAGTTATTTTTCAATTCGTTTAAAAATGGATGAAATAGATTCTTAGGTTCAAGTGCGATTAGAGGATAATAAATTGGGATAAAATCTGAGGTAAGGTTTTTTTCAGGATTCCTAAGTAATATTGCCTCAGAGGAATTCCCTAAAGTAATGCCATCTTTATGCTGATCTCTAATTATTCTTTCAGTTACACCGATGCAAACTTTATCACAAGTAGAGCATTGTAATCTATTAAATCCAATTGCTTTCAATATTTCATCAAAATCTACTTTGAAATGAATATGCTCTTTTAAAGGTTGAAAATTACTATATAATTCTAGATGTTTTTTAAGTTCAGATGAATTTGATGGAAATCTTTCTTTATCTTTTTTCTCAAAGATAATCGGAATTGAAATTGATCCACGCTTACACAGCAGAAATCCCGCAACCGCATCTTCTACAGAGCCTCTTAGAATTGACACTATTTTCCCTTGTGAACCTTGAGGAAAACCACCAATACCAATCTCTCTGTGATCAAAAATAAAAGCAAACTGATCTCTTACTTCTAGATAAAGAGTATAATTAGGATCTGTTAAATTTACAGATAACTGCTTCTCTTTTCCAATTGTATCTAATATCTTCTCTCCAATCTTTCCTGCAAGCTCATTGGATGAATATGGATGTTTACCATTTCGTTTAACTCGTACTGCAAACGATGAAGAAGGTTGTATCCTTTCGGACACAAATTTGACTGTAACGTCCAATATTTCTTCGAGCTCAGAGCTGATTTTATGAGCTGCACTAGCAGAAGTGATGCCACTGACAAGATGTCCT
>DAOUWQ010000195.1 GCA_030667035.1 Candidatus Heimdallarchaeota archaeon
AAAAAAATCGATTGTTCATCTATATAGACTCAAGACTTAAATTCAAATTTCTGTCTATACTTTGATTTCTTTTTCTTGGAAGATTTCAGCTCTTCAGGTATTGTCATATTATACTTCTTTGCAAGAACTAGTACTGTCATTTTTGCTGGCAAGTTAAATTTTGAATAATTAATCATCAATTTCCTTAAAGTTTCTTCGATGTTTTCTTTATCAGGGAGTTCAAATGAACCATCTGTTCTACAAGCTACCCCAGAGTCTTCACATATTTTTCCCATTAGTTTGTCCCCATACAAACCCAAACCCCGCATAATCAATAATTGAGCGAATTCAGATGCTTGTTGATGGTCTATTTCCATATTCCAACCTCCAAATTTCTCATTACATCAATTATTTTAGGGATTAAATCTCTTTTAATTATTGAACCATGTTGAGGACAGATTAAATCAATATCAATATTTTTTATTTTATCCAAAAAATTAACTACATGTCGTTTATCTGGTAAATATGTCTCGGCAAAGAATTTTATTGCTTCGTGGTAGTACTCATTGGCATATAAATTCCAATCTACTGAAAATGCACCGAAAATATCTGAAGAGAAGAGAATTTTTTCCAGAGTATCATAAACAACCATTGCACCCGGAAAGTGTAAATATGGGCTTGTAATGAACTGTAAAATTCTTCCACTATCTCCAATTTCCATTTTATCTCCATCTTCAACAATAGTTACTTCAGTTTTGATGTCATAATAGGGCATAAAGAGAGAAGTTCTATCAGTAGTAACTAATTCATAATTATTTATACCAACTGCTTCTTCGATGAAAGGTATACAAGCACACAAATCAGGGTCTTGATGTGTTGCAATGACCATTGTTATTTTATCAAGTGGAACAATGGATTCAATTTTCTTTTTAACAACACTCCAATGAGCATCGAGTCTTGAACCAGGATCAATGATAACAATTTCGTCTCCATCCTTTATCAAATAGGGGTTGTTAGAAAATCCTGCTTTATAGTCAGGCCAACCAATCCACCAGATATCAGGTTTAATCTCAATCGCTTTTTCTGGATCAATTTTCATTCTTTTTCCTCCATCTAAATAAATATTAGTTCCAACCAAAAGGCAAATTCTTCGAATCCATCCATATCTTCACTTCGATATTTTTCGAAGAAATCGAAATTAAGTTCTTCAGTTAGTTGCTCGATATATTTTTTCCTTTTCTTTTCATCCAATGAAAAGATAAACATCCTTAAAATTTCTAACCAAACATCATACAAGTGTAAAACTTTCTCTGGGGTTAAACCTTCGTAGACCAAAAAACTGTAATCTATGGTCCATTTCTCCTCTGACAGTCTTATTTGTGAGATTATTTCTGGTGAGAGTATCTCATTTAAAACCGATTTAAGGTGCCAAATGGTTTCTTTAATAGAATAAATGTCTGCAGCAATTTCCAAGCTTTTTTGTAATATTTCTTTTGCCATAAGAATTCTTCTTTTTTCAGGCGAAAGTATGGAAAGAGCATCACTGATGTATAAATAATCCATGAGCCAAAAAACATTCTCAATTCCTTCTGATTCTACATCTTCCAGTATTTTTCCAACTGTTGTTCGTCCATCTAGATGGTTCAAAATATGGGGAATAATACTTAGCAGATTTGGATATACCTCACCAAGTTCTCGCCATTCAATTGTGTTTGGTTGCAAATAGCTAGATATTTTACTAGTTGAAATTACAATATCTCCTTGAGTTAAGATATTTCTGAACCGAATAACGCCAATTGCCCATAGCTTAGATAGTTCATCCAATACTTCTGGTTCAGAGAGGTTACTATACTTTACAATATCCTTTATTGAATAATGGTTATCAATTAATTTCCTCACTTCACTACCATCAGTTACATTTACTTCATCCAGATTTGCAAAGAATGGAATCCAATCTAACGAAGGGTTGCTTATACCCATAACTGTGGCAATTCGTTCTCTGAATGGTTCATACTTATCTAATGGACCTGATTCACCAATATGTTCTTCCGTATAATATTGACTTTCAAATTCTTTCAACAAAGGTGATAGAACAGGTATTATTCTCTCTGTTGATTTGTGATTATGTATTGCCGCGAAAACAATCTTGTGTCCTGAGAGGATAGTAATTAATCGTTTCCCGTAGTCAACATGAAAATCAGAAATTGTATCGTCAATAATCTCCGTAGAAAAAGCTTTTACCGCTGTTAAAAACCCTGATAACAGAATTGGTTCGATATCGGAGCGTTTTGGATTCAGTTTTTGAAATAGTAACGGAATTCCTGCCTTATCCATTATTAATAGTGCTTCTAAACCAATGTCTATCACGTGGAATGTTCTCCGATAGTATAATTCTCATTTAGATTTACATACTCTACTGCTTTTCATAGGAATAAATCTTTTCATTAACATTTGTTCGATTCTATATTCCATTTTTAGAAAAACAGCAAAAGAAATTCGCTCAAGTAAAGGGAAAGTATTTCTAGATAGTAATTGAGTAATAATATCGTTTGTTGTGATTAAATGAAAATTGGTTTAAAAATCAAAAGAGCATTTTTTAGAAGAGTTGTGAAACCCTCTGTCAAGAAATTGTATGTAAAAGAAGATGCAATAGCTGAACAACCAGAAGCTATTACTGCGAATGAGCAATCACCTTCTAGATTTGATATTCCATTAAATATTGTTGAGTTTGTTGAACAAGGTAATGAGCAATCCTTAATGATCAATAAAACAACCAATCTAATGCGTTCCTGCATTAAGAATATAAGAATATCACTTGACAGTATTAGCAAAAACGCTCAGAATCCAAAAGAAACTATTGATGATATTTTTCTTCAGGAATTGAAAGAATTCTGCAAAAATCAAGGAATAGCAAATATTGGTTTTACAAAATTACCTCGTAAATTAATTTTCAAAGATAAAGCAGTCTTACATGATAATGCAATTGTTTTAGTTATGGAGATGGATGAGAAGAGCATTGCCAAAGCTCCACATCGTGATACAATCATAATGATTATGGAAACTTACAACAATTTAGGAATAATGGCGAATAAAGTAGCTTCGTTCTTACGGGACCATGGTTATTCCGCTCACGCATCTCATCCTTTAGGTGGTATAGTATTATACCCTCCTTTAGCAAAAAGTGCAGGTCTTGGATGGTTCGGCAGACATGGATTATTAATTACTCCTGAATTTGGCTCTCGAGTAAGATTGGCAGCTGTATTCACGAATATTACTAATCTCCCCTTTGCTACTGAAAACCACCATAAATGGATTCCTGAATACTGTGCAACTTGTGGTAATTGTATTAAGAGCTGCCCACCAAAAGCAATTTATGAGAAGCCAATAAAACAAGAAAATGGATTACTAACTCATATTGATAATGAAAGGTGTTTCCCCTATTTTGCTTCAAATTACGGCTGCACTGTCTGTATCAGAGTGTGCCCATTTAGCACAACGGGTTATGAAAAACTTAAAACAAAAATAATGAAATGAATTAATAAATACGGTTTGAAGGAAGAAAATTATGTCTGACACTAAAAAGATGGAAAGAAAAGAAAAGAAAAAACTCACGGTTTCACCAGAATTTACCCTAAAGTATGATTATGAACCCTTTATTGAATAAGAAAGTATTTTTGGTAGGGTTAACTGGGATAAAAAAATGAAAACATACAATGTGTACATGTATGATAAAGTTCCAGATATTCTTGATGAAGAGCAACCAGGTTATACACAAATTGACCATGCATTAGCTATTGCTTCGTGGACCGTTCATGATTACTTCCGTCGGGCATTTTCTTGGGAAAAGCTTGCCAAGCCTAACAATATGATGCCAGATGCTCTTCCAGAAGTTTATGAGATAAATGACAAAAATATCGATAAAGTGACAAGGACAATAAAAGCTGTAACAAAATCTTTTGGAGCAGACATGGTTGGTATAGCTCCATATGATGAAAAATGGACTTATACTGAAGACAGAGTTGAAACGCCCATTGAAATGCCGGAAGGTATGACTTCGGTAATAGCAATTGGAGCTGTTATGGATGCGGATACAATTAGCACTTCTCCCTCAATGACTAAAGGGTTTGCAAGCGGTATGGGCTATTCTCAAATGGCTTTCATTGTTTCTTCTCTTGCAGAATTTATTAGAAAATTGGGTTATCGCGCAGTTCCAACAGGAAATGATACTGCATTATCAATACCCATTGCTATAGATGCTGGTCTTGGTCAAGTAGGACGTAATGGATTATTAACAACTCGAGATCACGGTGCTCGAGTCAGACTTTGCACAGTGTTTACTGACATGCCTTTACTGCATGATGAAAAAGTAGATTTTGGATTAACTGATTACTGTCGAAAATGTAAGAGATGTGCAGAAGCATGTGAAAATGAAGCCATCTCATTTGATGATGAACCTTCTTTCAAAACATATAGTGATTCTAACAACAAGGGAATTTATAGATGGGCGGTAAATGTCGATAAGTGTTATGAGTTTTGGACAGATAATGGTGGAGAATGTTCCACATGTATTTCTGTTTGTCCCTTCAATCTACGAAGTGGATTAAGATTTACAGATCCAAGAGATTATTGGAAAAAGAGGCTTGCTGAACAATAAGAGGTGAAATACAATGACAACAAAAACTACTAGTATTGAAGAAGAATTATTCAAATTG
>DAOUWQ010000194.1 GCA_030667035.1 Candidatus Heimdallarchaeota archaeon
GAATAATTCTATTCCAGCTTTTACTGGATACTTTGGCAATTATTGAGGATGTAGATAATATGACTAGTGATTACTTTAGAGAAACTTCGATTGAAACTAAGACTAAAAATAAAAAAAATCACCAAAGACTTTTTGTTGTGAAAGGAATAACAGATATTGAACGTAAATTGCCTGAGAATCAGCAAAATTATCAATCACACACTGCTCGCTGTGAAAAATGTGGTTTTCCTATTCACATCAAGCCTTCTAGATATAAATCGAGTAATGATGAAATTACACAAACACTAGATGTGTTGGGTGATTTAGAAAATGTGGAATGCTCCATTTGTAAACGAACTCGAATTTTGAATATTGTACTTGTAACTAGTTATGTTGTTTCTGCTGCCGTATTCATTTTTCTAATAATTGGAGTAATATTTGATTTTGCAGAATTAGATGTTAGTTTGATGATTGGTTGTTTAGAAATTATTTTTCTTCTTTTCTTCGGACGATTTCTTGAGGAAGCAGTTTTCTTCGGATTTTCTCAAGAGAAGAAACTTCTAGCTGCTCTATATCGATTCTCTGAATCAGGAGAAATTCAAGCTTTAGATATCGCTTTAAAATACATTAAAAGTTATAATAAAGATGCAATATCAGACGAATTATTTCAAGGGATTTTACATATTCAAACTTTTCAACCATTATCCATTCCTTATGAATTTGAAAATGAAATAACTCAATATCTAAAATTGTCAAAAACAGGTTTAGAGCACAAGCTTTCTTCTGTTATAGATGATCAAAATGAAATCCCTTATTTGAAGAGAATGATTCAGAAGATCCCTCCAGCAGGTATAACAGCTCTAATAGTCCTTTCCTTGAAAACTAATAATGAGCTTGCCCTTTCTGAAATTTCTAGTAGATTGAAGGCCGAACTAGAAAAAGAAACTATTGACCCAGAAATTATCAAAGAATTTTTCATTTCTCAAGAGATATATGAAAAAGTTTACTCTCTCAATGATGATGCTGAAACTTTGAAAATGATTAATGAGCTTGCTAGTAATTTCAAAGCTCCGAGAGTTCCATCTATGGATGTTGTTGGTAGTAGTAGAAAAATAATGCAAAATCCACTTATGAGATATGCAATCCGCATTTTGATGTTTATAGGCTTAGCTTTCTTACTAGGGTTGCTATATCAATTATTGAATTAATTGGAAAAACTCAAAAGATAACAGTTATACTGATAATAGGTAATAAATTTGCACTCTGAAATTGATCTCTTAATAATTAATGGAAATATTGTGACGCAAAATTCTGAACAACCACAAGCAGAAGCTATTGCTGTTCATAGAGGCAATATTCTCGCCGTTGGATCATCAAAAAATCTAAAGGAAAAGTTTCCAAAAGTGAAACGGATTTTAGATTTAGATGGGAAATTTCTATGCCCAGGTTTCAATGACACGCACACTCACTTACTTGCAATAAGTGCAACATTCAAAGATGTTATGCTAGATAAAGTAAAATCCCCAAAAGAAGCTCTGGAGAACATTAAACAGAAAGTAGCAAATACTCCTCATGGTAATTGGATTTTTGGTGAAAGATGGGATGAAAGCAATTGGGATGATAAGAGATATCTCACACTTGATGAATTGGATGCTATCGCACCAAAAAATCCATGTTATATTCGTAGAGTGTGTGGGCATTTAATTGCAGTAAATAGTCTTGCCTTAAAAGAGCTAGGGATTGCTTTTGATGACCCAGATTTAGATATTGATCCAACATCGAAAAAACCACTTGGAACCCTTGGGGATGCACTAATTGATAGAATTAAAGATTCACCTAAATTGAAGAAAACACAGGAAGAATTAGACAAAGCAATAAAAACCGCTTGTGATTTAGCTAATTCACTTGGAGTAACTTCAATTACAGATAATCTTTCAGTTCGAAGTGTAAAATCATATATTTCTGCTTGGAAAAGAAATGAATTAACAATTCGAGTGTACATGAATGTTCCTCGTCTTAAATTTGACAATTATATCAATGCTGGAATTAAAACTGGATTTGGAGATGCTATACTTCGTATTGGTGGTGTGAAAATATTTACTGATGGTTCTTTAGGGGCACGCTCGGCTGCTCTTAAAGAGCCATATTTTGATGATGTTTCCACAAAAGGGGGATTCTATATTGAAGAAAAAATCTTTCACGAGACAGTTCAAACAGCTATTGACAATGACTGGCAGACTGCCATACATGCTATCGGTGATGAAGCAATAGATTTTGTACTGAAAGCATTTGAAAATATTAACAATCCCGAACTTATCAGAAAGGGTCGTCATCGCATTGAACATGCAGAATATCTTATGGATGAGCAACTAAAAAGAGTAAATGATTTAGGATTGGTTTTATCAATGCAACCCAATTTTCCAGGCAGATGGGGACAACCAGGGCAATTATATGAAACTAGACTGGGACCTGATAGATACAAATTATTGAATAGATTTAGAAAAATAATTGATGAAAAAACGAAATTATGTTTTGGGTCCGATAACATGCCTTTAGATCCATTGCTTGGTATTTGGTCTGTTGTTGCACACAAAATAGATGCTATACGAATATCTGCTGAAGAAGCATTATATTACTTCACACTTGGTGCTGCATATTCATCTTTTGAAGAGAATATTAAAGGTTCAATTGAACCCGGAAAATTAGCCGATTTTGTAGTACTGGATAAGGATATTCTAAATATTGATCCAGAGGAAATTAAAGAAACAAAAGTTCTTGGAACAATTTTCAATGGAAAACTAGTCTATGATAAACTATAATCAAACAATTTCTTTGACTACCTCATTCTGAGGTAGATTCTCTTTCTCTCTTTGTAACGATGGGTTCTCAATGATTGATTCCTGAATTAATGGATCTTTAATTTGAGTAATAATTAGATATGCAATTATTCCTCCAATATTACCTGAAAAGAGAGCTAATAGACTTACAAATAGTAAGACTTCAACAGACAATTCAAAAATTATACTTGAAACAGCAATTGTTCCCACTAGATTAGCTAGTGCGCCTTCAATCATGGATGTAAGCCATTTTGACTTCATTTTTCTAAAAATTATTTCAATA
This sequence comes from Candidatus Heimdallarchaeota archaeon, assembly GCA_030667035.1. Taxonomy (GTDB): domain Archaea; phylum Asgardarchaeota; class Heimdallarchaeia; order JABLTI01; family JABLTI01; genus JABLTI01. The sequence goes on from DAOUWQ010000194.1 coordinate 3,100, forward strand.
ATATCTGCTGCTAGACCAGGTAATGAATAGGTAATAAATGTGAAAATGCCATGTGACCCAAAAGGCATTATCATAACAACTAACGCTTGAACTAATCCAAAAAATATTCCCGAACCAAATTTTGGTACGAATCTTTTGGTTAATATTAACCAAAGCATATAGAATCCACCTGCTAATGCTCCTCCCGGTATTAGCAAAGGAATAGTTACTAGAGATACCAATGGACGAACTAATTGCTTTGTACCTAGACCTAATGCAGCCATAAGAGCAATCATTATTAAATCAAAGGTATTGAATCTTTTCAATCGAGGTATCTCCAATTAGTTTACAGCAAAGTTATTTTTATTTCCGCAATAAATTTAACACAATATTGACCGTTATATTCACCTTCAAATTTTTGCGGAATGATCAAACGTAAAGGTCCTTCTCCACCATCCGAATGACTTGTAATATTATTACCATCTTTTTTGTGGGCTATTATTATATCACGAGTAGCATTTATTTCGTCCAATGTAAGTGAATTTGAAAATAAATCAATTGAAATTACTTGGATTGTTGCGGCTACAGTAATATTAGCAATTTCAGTAACAAGATAAAATAATGATACTCCAGTGTATTCTGCAGTAAATGTTGGTGTTCCTTGTACGATATAATCCCGAGTAATATTCGGCATAGACTCTAAATCTTCTATTGTTAGAATCACTTCTTGTTCTACATCACCTTTAATTGTTAAAGTCCATGCTTCTTCGTCATTTCCATTTTGATTGAAGGTTGTAAAATAGATAGCAACTAACGATGCGCCCAATACAACATTAAATATAACAACCAAGAGGATAACAGACCCTTTCTTCATCTAGTTCATATCCTCCCTCTCTTTTTTATCTAGTAAAATTTTAATATCAATTTCAGAAAAATCTTCTTCCTCAATTTTTATTGATTGTAAAACAGCAATAATGACTTTTTTTAGAATCGTACGAACAAAGGGATTACTTGGAACGATTTTATTATTTACATGTAGAAGTAGATCAGATATTTCTGTTTCAAGCACATAACAATCTGCTACCTGGTTTTTCCCAGCTATTATAGCTTTAACTAGAGAATTGCAATCATCAAATCCACAGTGCTTACAATCAAGTTCTGGAAATAAGGGCATAGCTTTCTCTATTACAATTTCCGACAAGTTTTCAAATGGAATAAATCTCTTATCAGAACTTTTCACATTGAACTCAGGGATAGAAGTTAATGCTACAGTAAAATCATCAATAGCTTCGCGTTCTTGCCCTTTCTCTTTTAGTAAAACAATTTGAGGGATTCCAACGAGATTTTCTTGGAATCCTTCCAAAAGAACAATATCAAGATCTTTTCCAAAAGCTCTCAATGAGTCCCTTAGAGTTAAATCGTTATTTATGAAAATTGCCGTTTCGATTGATGATTTGAATAGCGTTTTATCAGGTTTAACTTTTCTATGACGTATTACATCATAGTGTTCTTTATTAACATCTATACTCACATCTGTGAAAGCGATTTTTACTGTACCAACTTTATATCCCAAATCATTTAGTTTGGGTACCAGCTATTCAATAGTTGTTGTTTTTCC
>DAOUWQ010000302.1 GCA_030667035.1 Candidatus Heimdallarchaeota archaeon
ACACTCTGCTAAATTATATCCTACAGTTTGTAGAATATTATTGTTTCGTATTATCATTTCTGCTCAAGTTCTAATTTGTTGGTAAGATTAGGGTAATATATACACTAAGATACGAGAGGTTATCGAAAGTAATCGGTAAAGGAGATAAGAAAAAAGAAAAAGTGAAGGAAAAAGAGCCTTTTCCTAGCTTTATTCTAAAAGGTGATCTGCATTGAAATCGCTGACTTTCTTAATGTGATAGTCATCACAGAGAATATTGCGAATTTCTCGTGGTGAAACAGACAGAGAAACTTTGGTCGTTCGACCATATCTGCCTAAACTAACAACTTTAGTATTCACAACGCCCAACATTGCAAGTTCATTGAGAAGTGAATTAGCTCGTCTTGGTGTAATTGGATCTAGACCTGTGATTTTACAGCATTCTAAATAAATTTTGTAAAGATCGCCAGTAGTGATGATTTTTAGGCTGCTTTTCTCAAGAATGTAGGCACTCCAAAGAACAACTTTCGATTGCACTGGAAGACTAACTAAAACTTCTTCTACAGTATTTTTCTCTATTTGTTTCGTTGCTTTTCGTACGTGTATCTCGTTAACAACTTCTTCGCTGTTTCGTTCAGCAATTTCAGCTGCAACTCTAAGAAGATCTAAGGCTCTTCTTGCATCGCCATGCTCTTGAGCAGCTAATGCTGCACATAAACTAATAACTGCTGGATTAAGCACTTCTTCGTTAAATCCTTCTATTGCTCTATCTGAAAGGATATCTTCAAGTTGAGTAGCATTGTATGGTTTGAACACTAACTCTTCTTCTGAAAGACTTGACCTTACCCTTGGATCAAGAGTTTCTTTGAAGGAAAGATCGTTTGTTATACATACTAGTGATACTTGAGCCCTTTTCAGATCTGTATTTATCCTTGTTAATTGATAGAGGACGTTATCTCCACTTTTATGATGTAATTTGTCCAATTCGTCAAAAACTACTATTAACAACTGTTTTTTAGAATCTAATTTTGTTTTGAACCGTTTAAATACCTCATCCGTTGGTAATCCTGTAAATGGAACTGATTCTCCTACAACTTCGCAAAGTCGAGCCAGTACTCTATAGTCTGTATCAACTTCTACGCAGTTTAATAATGAAACAACGATGCTATTTCCAATTGAAGCTGCTCTTGTTCTGAGATATTTCGTTACAAATTTAGATACTATTGTTTTTCCTGTACCTGTTTTCCCATAGAGAAAAACATTACTTGGTCTGTTATTTCGTAGTGCACTGCCTAACATCTTTCCAAGAAATTGTATTTCATCATCTCTGTGTGGTAATCTCTCTGGAATGTGTGAAGACCTAAGTACTTCATGGTTTTTGAAAATGCTTGGACTGGTGATGAAGCGATCAAAGATTGCGTCTAATGGATGATCTGACATTTGTTTTCTGTTTTTCTCCTGCTACGTTTTACGCACTCGCGCGTTTAATAAGACAATTACTTATTCAATTCGGCAAATAGTGGAAAGACCACTGCTTCTAGTGGAACTTTTACATGTTGTTTTGTACACTAATGATATATAAAATTTACTAACCTCTTATTCTAGTGGAGCGTTGATTTTTCGACGAAAAAAAGTAAAATACGAGTCAAATTCAAGGTTATTCAGAACAAAATTCACAATAAAAACCAAGTAGTTGAACCCATTGATGGATATATTGTTTTGATAATTCTGTTTGGGTGTGGTCTCGAATTAGGATTTCAGTGCGTTTCTTCTTCAGATCTTGAAATGCTTTTTTAGCATCTTTTGCCGGCATACCATTAACCAATTGGAAAATCAAAGACATACTTTCCTGTCTCTGTAATGCTCGTTCCCAACCTTTCCAAGCTAATTGTTCATATTCATTATTGAACGAATTCTGAAGACGTTTACGGATAAAACTGAGAGCTTTCTTACGATCCCTGTGGGCTAATATTTCAGCTAGAATTTGCAATTCTTGTGATTTTTGTGACCCAGACATTTATTACCAATCCGCCTGATTTTTCTTGTTTGCATCTTTCTATAGTGGTTAATTAGTCAAACCAAGTAAAAAGTCATTCGATTATATCAAATATCATTTGAAGGATATCCGCGTATTAGAAGTCTTTTATTTTGTCCATATATGAGTAAGTGATGAAGCCCATGAGCTGACAGGTTGAACGAAATATGACTGTTGTAAATCTCTCTGAGTCCAAAGATGATTCAAAAAAAGCCCAAAAGGAAATCGAAACCGGGATCCTAAACGCGATATCTGACATATCTAACGAAGATGATTGGCCCGAAGGTGCGGATGCCTACGATGTCCAATTAATTATTACTCAGTTAGCCCGGAGTGCAGCCCATTTGAGAGATACTCGTCGTATTGAAAATGAAAAAAGCTATCTTAAAAAAAGCTATCCACACCGATAAATACAAATCCAAAACTACTTTGAACATTGCAGATGCGTGGGCCTCAAAGATTATTACTTTTTTTTCATTCAACAGTCCAGAAAAAAGTTTTATAAATCGTATAAAAAGGTGGTAGACCATTGTGATTTGTCCTTAGCTTAAGGATATCATAAACTTAGACTGAAATTAATCGCAAAGGTTTTATAGCAGTCTAGCGTGCGAAAGAATAGATTAAATTAAAAATTAGTGGTTGTTGAATAACATGGCCCGTTGGCAGGGATTATCTAAAAGAACAAAATCTGGTGCACGAATCAAAAAGCACCACGAAAAACGAAAACGAGAATTAGGCAGACCAGAAGCTCAAACAATTATAGGTGAGAAAAGGGTCAAAAAAATAAGAACAAGAGGAGATAACTTAAAATTACGTGCATTCCGATTGGAATTCTGTAATCTCACCGATCCAAACACAGGAAAGGCTGAAAAAGTTAAGATTCTTGATGTTGAATTGAACTCAGCTAATAAAGAATTCACCAGAAGAAAAGTTATGACAAAAGGTGCTTTAATTAGAACTGAGAAAGGTTACGCTATTATTACTAACAGACCTGGTCAAGAAGGGTTCATTTCTGCTGTTCCAACACAATTCGATGTTGATGCAACACAAGAGAAAGCCATTTCTGCTAAGAAGAAGAAAAGACAAACCTTACAAAGGAAGAAAGTTGGTAGTGCTTCCGGAACTCAAAAGAAGAAAACAACCACAAGAAAAACAGTTCCAAAAGCAGCTCCAGTTAAGAAAGCACCTGCTAAAGCTGCTGCTCCTGTAAAGAAAGAGTCTGTTGCTGAGAAAAAAGAACCAGCAAAGAAAACTTCTAGCACAAAGAAAGAACCAGCGAAAAAGAAAGAATAGGCTAGTAATTTACTAGTCCTTTTTTATCATTTTTATTTTGTTTTATTGTTTACTTGTTCAGTTGGAACTAGTAATTGCTTTTCTAAGTCAAAATATTAAATATCTCCAATTGAATTGTTAAATTATGATAACTATTACAAATTTCTTTGGAACAAATTGGTGCTCTGACTGTAAGCGTTCTAAAGCATTTCTGGGAGAGCATAGAATTTTCTATAACTGGGTGAATATTGATCAAGATGAAGAAGCTGCGTTAAAAGTTGAGTCGATAAATAAAGGAAAGAGACGAATACCAACAATTGAATTTTCAGATGGAACATATCTTACTGTACCAACAAATGCTGAACTTGCGGAAAAATTGGGTTTGGTTACAGATGACGC
>DAOUWQ010000416.1 GCA_030667035.1 Candidatus Heimdallarchaeota archaeon
GGCAAGGCAGAAAAATTCCCCATAACAAAAGATCAAAGTCAGGAACTTCTATTAGATGTTCGTCATCTTGCTCTTCGGTCACAAACTATGACTGCAATGCTTAAGATTTGCTCTTCGGTTTTTGAAGCAATTCACGATTATTTACGAAAAGATGATTATACTGAAGTTCAACCTCCGATTTTTACTACTGCAGGTTCAGAAGGTGGTTCTACTTTGTTTGAAGTTGAATACTTTGACAAAACAGTATTCTTAAGTCAAAGCTGGCAATTGTACGCAGAGAACTTTATCTATTCTGTAGAAAAAGCCTACACAATCGCTCCTTCGTTCCGAGCTGAAAAATCGAAATCCGCAAGGCATGTCACAGAATTTTGGCATGCAGAAGTTGAGGCTACTTGGATGGAATTTGAAGAGCTCCTAAAGTTAATGGAGGATCTTATCAGTGCAATTTGTAAAAATGTTGCCAAAAAGAACAAGCCTGAATTGAAGGTACTTGGCAAAAATCCAAAGGATTTATTGAAAATCAAAGCACCATTTCCAAGAATTACTTATGACAAGGCTTTAGATATGCTCAAAGAAAATGGAATGGATGTTCCTTATGGTAAGGACCTTGGAGCTACAGAAGAACGTGCGATTGGTAAATTCTTCGATAAACCAGTGCTTATTACTCACTATCCTAGAGAGATCATGGCGTTCTATAAAAAAGTTGATCCCTCCAACCCCAAGGTTTGTTTAAATGCAAACTTAATTGCTCCCGAAATTGGAGAAATAATTGATGGTTCTGAACGTGAATCAAATATGGATAAAATCCTCGAGAGTCTTAAACACGAAGGATTGGATCCTAAAGAATATGATTTCTATCTAGATACTCGCAGGTATGGTTCTGTTCCTCATTCCGGTTTTGGTATGGGAATTGCTCGAGTAGTTATGTGGATTTGTGGTTTCGACACTATTAAAGATGCTATTGCCTTTCCACGAACAATGGCTCGAGTTAAACCTTAGGTAGTAGTAAGTACTGTTTTCAGTACCTTACTTTTTTTCTTTTTTCTTAACGAAAATCAGCATTCATCTTTGAATTATCGGTATTCTATCTTTGTCAACAATCATTTTATATTTTCTATTTCGAATAATTACATCCCCAATCTGGACATTGCCAATTTCTGAATCAATAATTTCTGTAGGTAATTCCAGTGTTTCATCATATTGAACATTTAAACCAAATATTCCTTCAATCATTGCCAACCATGGAACTGCTGCAGACCATCTTTGCTCGATACAAGATGTTAATGGAATAGGATTTTTTTGTTCAGACAGATAAACTTCAGCAATAGAACCCTGTTTTGATATTGTATTTAAGCAATTAATCAATGGAGAATAATTTAAATTATACTTTCTAAAACCAGCTATTGTCAAAGCTAATTGCCAAGGCCAAATTCCCCCTCTTTGGTATTTTTCAGGAGAGTAAGATGAATGTTCTTTTGATACTGTTCTAATCCCACTGATATCTAATAGTCTATTTGGGTCCACTATCGCTTCATATTGTTTCTTTGCTCTCTCTTCAGTAAATACAGAATAATAATACCCAAAACAAACATCGGAGTTGACAACTTGAACTTGTTTTCCTTTGCCATCTAGAGCAAGAGCATAAGCGCCTAACTTTGGCATCCAATATTTTTCATTAATTGTATCTTTTAGCGATTGATGCATATTCTTGAGTTTCTGTATTGAATAATCAATAGGAAATTCACCGGTGCTGTCATAATAATCAACCATTTCCTTAAGAGCACCAAAAAAACACAATTGGTCATGAATTGGTGAAATTGGATGAAGAACTTTGGAGTCATCAGAATGAGTAATTTCATCACCACCGTCGCGCCATGTTTGATGAATTAATAATTGACCTGGTTCTTGCTGATATTCAATTAAACCATCACCATTTTTATCTAAAGAGATCATATGATCAAATAGTAATTGTAAATCCTGCGAATTTTCTTGAATTAGAGAATAATCATTTTGAATTCGCGCTAATCTAAATATTGTTATCAATAATAAAGCATTAGTATCATTTGCATACCAGCTGGGAAAGTGCCTATATTTTCCAGAAAGAGTTTCCACATCATAATTATATTCATGTACGGCTCTCCCAAATTGTCTCCCTCGAATAACATCATCTTCTTTACCTATATGTTTCAAATGCACTTTTAGCTCTTCTTTCACTTTATGAGGATCAATATATATTTCCCCTAATGCGCTTATAGCAAAATCACGACCAAATAGTGATGGGAAATCAGGAAAACCAGCTGCTTTAATTTCACCATCAGGGGTCAGCATTCTTAATTTAAACAGCGATCGTAAAGAGTTATGATATAATTTATCGATATTCTTTTTTGAAGAGAAGAATTTGATTTTATCGCTTAGCCAAGTCTTGTACGTTTTGACCGCGGCTAATTTATTTCTCGTATCAGATAGATTAACTGTAATCCTAAATTCGCGATTTTTTTGTGCAATTAGTAATTCTGGATGATTATTTCTCCTAAATCTTGTAGGAGTAATTTCTTCTATATCATCTGTTATGGGTTCTAAATCTTCATCTCCCCGAAAAAGTAAACTATTACTAAATTGTGGTTTAAAAATAATTTCTTCAGCAAATGGACTTTTATCAAAAATTTTATTGTCTTTGATGTATATTTCACGTCTGAAATTCTTATACTGAAAAACTGCTAAATCACCATAATCGCTGAAAGGAGTTTCTTTTGATAAGGAATATTTTTCAGGAATCTGATAGCTTGCTAACCAATCACCTAATGAAAAAAGATGAACATCTTGATTCAATATATAGCACCATAATTGTCCGTTAGAAATAATTAATTTGAATTCCTTATTCATTCAAACACCA
>DAOUWQ010000045.1 GCA_030667035.1 Candidatus Heimdallarchaeota archaeon
GGTTGCCGGTACACTTGCTTTAGACGTTAAACCATATTCAGTTTTTGTTTATGCTGTAGGCTTATTAAAAGAATACAGACGGAAAGGTTATGGCAGTTTTTTGATGGAATTCACAGAAGATTTTGCTAAAAAACACAAAATAGATTTTGTCAATTTTTCTGTTCTTTTAGAAAACGAAGCAGCTGTAACCATGTATAATAAATTAGGTTATAAATCTCAAGGAATTGGTTTAACACTAATAAGATATTTTAGAGATAAATTGGTGGATATAAATGAGGATGAAATAATAGCTCAATTAGGGGAAATAGCTTTTAGACGAATAATAATGAACAACGAAATTGAATTAAAAGCAACTCATTGGTGGAGTGAGGAGATTAAAGCAATTGCAGGTCAGAAAGCAAAAGAAGTCAGTATTCAATCGGGTCTCTTAGAATTTGATTTCAGAAAAGAATGGAAGATATTTGAGATATTAACCAATAACAAGGAATCTGGAATCGTTGCAATTCTTCCATCTGATATTTTCCTAACGATAGTATTGTTTTCAGATCCAAAGACTACTTGGTCAATAAATTGGACTAAATTATTTTTACATACAATAATAAAAGAAAAACTAGGCACTTCTTTAATAAAAAGAAATACTGCTACTTCAAGTCTAATGACTTTGGATACTACCCCACTAATTCAGATGTTTCTAACATACCAACACAAAGATGCTCTCATAGATGAGAATAAATCACTCTTCATTCATGATTCACTTGAGGACCGGCAAATCTTTTTCAAAAAGTTTGATTAAATTATTAAAGAGAGATATTCTTTTAACTTCAGTTAGCTTGAGGAATTTAAAGAGTAATTACTATCACTAATCTTCATCGAAGGTGAATTAGAATGGCTACAGTTGATAAAAACGAGATAATTGTTGATGGAAAAAGTGAAATGATAATAACCAATTCAAAGAAAGCAATATTGATAGAACTTCTCTTCTTCATATTTTGGTCTGCAATTGGTATCGCTTTGATAGTTTTTGGTTCTATTCAAATTGGTTGGAGTAGCCTTGGATTTGGCATTCCAATGATTATTATAGGCATTTTTATAGTAATAATATTCTTCGAATCATTTCTTTCTAAATTAACTTGTAGAATTTTATTAAATCAGGACGGAATAAAAACTAGAGTATTTATTAAATGGCTCTCTCTATCTTGGTCTGAAATTGATGCTATCGAAATTGATAAACGTGCTACTACAATATTGAAAAGTAATTGGTCCCCAAGAATAACACAAATGAAATTTTTCTCTAAGGATGAAGAACGTATATCCTATCCTCTGATTAGGTTTGCTAAGGATGATGCTGAAAATACCGTCGTCTTGATAAAAGATTACTTTAAAGCCAACAGAGGTATAGATCTAAAAGAAAAAACAGTTACTTTTTCAGGTGAAGCAGAATTAGAACCGGCTAGTAATTCTGATGAAAACAACTCTTTAAAACTTGAAACTGACATTGAATCACAAATCCCACCTCGAGTAGAAGACTATGAAATAGACGATGACAAAACAAAATCCTCTACATAGTAAGTGAAGAACAATTTACAATCCACTCGTGATGATGGTCATAAGATTTGATATCTTCACTATATTTGACCATCCGTAACAAAGAAGATCTGATTCGAAAACCATTTTTTAGAAGATATTCATATGCTAACCAATAACTCGAGTTAACATTCATCCTAAATTCTGTTTTCCCATGTTTTTGTCCTAAATCTTCACAGCAAAGAAGAAGAGCATCTAATACTTGCTTATTTTTTTCATCTTTATCAATAACAAGTATTTTCACCATCAATGTAGGACTATCTGTTTCTCCCTGAACATTGGTTATTAGCCTGCAATTCGCAAATGCTATTATAAAACCATCTTTCTTTAGCAAAATGGTTTCACCTTGGTTGTATTTTTCGGTAACAACTATTTTTGAAGAATAATCTAACCCACTCTCGATTTTATTTGATAACCAACTACATCTTGTAAGGGCATCTTCCTGTTGAGCTTCTTCGGAAAAATATTGTATTTCAATTCTATCCTTTTCAAGCAATTCACTTAATTCTTTCTGTTTTTCAGGCGTAAAAGCAATCTGTTTTTTTAATGACATTGTTTGAAAAGCGGGTTTGAATCCAAGTTTACTGTATAAACCAATATTCGTAGCACTTGAAGTCATAGTTTCTAAACTTAATTTGGTAACATTTTTTTCAATATCGAGGTATTTTATTGCCTCAACCATCAATTTTTTTCCTACTCCCTTATTTTGATAATCTGGGTGCACACCAAATGTACCTATCCATCCAAATTTTCCCCAGACATGTGCAAAAATTACTCCGACAACCTTTCTTTTATCTATAGCAACCAAACTTCCATTTGGATCTAATTCCATGTAAGGAATTAGATATTCAGGAGATCTATACCTTTTCACAGCATCTTTTCCTCTTCTTTGAATTCTCCATTCATGAAAAGATTCAGCAAGAACATCAATAACCTCTGGTAGATGTTTTTTTGTCATCTTTGTAATTTTCATTGGATAGCCACTTCTTATTTTTTTAATCAGAACACAGGGGTATTCTTCTAATGAATAATTGACAATATTTAATCAGGGAGGAATATTTTCCATCCATTGATAACAAATAATGTTACTCCAATCAATAAAATAACCAAACCTAGCACTCTGCCTAGAATAAGGGAATTTTTTAATCCTAAACCATTTACTGTTTTTTCTCCAAGAAGGGGGAGAATAATTATTCCTATTCCAAAAGAAATGAATACTACGTAAATAAATAACCAGTTGTGGAAAACTGCCAATAAAGTAAGCAAAATAATTGGAAATAAAAGAATAAACAAATAGTAAATTATTCGAAAATTTTTCGAATAATTGTAGAATCGGATTATTTTAAGTTCATGCTCTTCGGAGCAATAATAATATGCCTTTGTTTGATCACCATCAACTAATTCTACTTGTAAGAATTGTTCATTTTCTTCTGCTAACTGGTGACACCAATGACATAAAGGTTCTGATTTTTCATTTGAAGTAGCCTCTAAGCTGATTTGTGAATCTGAAGGATGTGCTTCGTTATTATTGTTATTTTCAGAATTTGAGGTCATAAGGAATCAATATAATATTGAAATAAAATCTTTCCCTAAAATTCTGGTAAATTTAGCACAATTAACAATCGTTATGTTTTAATTCTGTAAAAACAATTTAATAACAGAAAACTTACCATTTACACAGATTTTATTCATAGCAACAAACTTAAAAGTAAAATGTCTATTAATAAAACCGTAGAAAAACTATAGGTGAATTATCGTGCCCTTTCAATGTCCAAAGTGCGGAACCGAAAATATCAAAGAAGTAGAAGACAAATCAAGAGTTTTAGGCTATGCAGGTCATGTGCCCATTTACGCAAAAATTAAAGTTTGCAAAGAATGCGGAAACAGATTCAATGATTAAATAGGATTAATCAACAGCCTGATAAGAAAGAATTGAATTTTTCATTTCTTTCCTCGAAATTTCATTAGAAGAAAATGAAGTTTTTTCTTTATTTTCAATAGATTTTTTTCTTTATTTATTCTTATTCCCAAATTACTTTGCCATTTGGTTGTGGAACTTGTACTATTTCTATTATGAGCGGTGGACGTACACGAATCTTCAGCCCGTATTTTCGAGCGAGCTCATTCAATTTTTCTTTGCTATCTTCTAAAGCATTAACAATTGTTTCTTCCACTAAAAAATCAAGTGTTTCTTTATCTATCGGCATTTTTATTCCTCAGATACATAATTGTTCTAAGCCTTTTTCTCAGTTTCTATTATTGGCAAAAAATGAATTGAATAAATAGCAAATACAATTTTCAATATTAGGTAGATTTTTGTAATATGAACTACTAAACAAAGTATAAACTATTTCGAGGAAAAATAGATGGTCAACTTATCAAAAACAATACTAAATGCATTTATTACTGCCGTTTTTGGATTAAGCTTGACAATATTTTCAGCTTATTTTATTGATCGTCAACAAGCTTTATTTTGGACTTTAATTGTTGCTATCTGGATAATTGCGGGAATTATTAATGGTTTCATCCTTAAAGAATGGAAAGAAGTGCTAATTTCTGGTGGAATAATAAGTGGAACAATCTTTATTGTAGTTTCTTTGTTTACGATAATACTCAAAATATTCTCTGAAGCAATGATTGAATATTTTTCTGGTTTGAATCTATTCCAAGATGAGAATATCGTTGGGATATCATTTCTAATTGGCTTCCTATTTGCACTTGGATCAGGAGTTATTTTTACCGGTTCTGCTATTGCTACTCTTTATTCTATAATTAGTTTCAAAAAATCAAAAGGTATTCAATCAACTCAAAATTACGAATCAGAACTATTTGAGCAATATGAAACACCTGATGATGCTGGTGAATATATTTCATCTGAAGATAAAGAGGAAATTTGATAAAAATTCGTCAAATTACCTAATTTTAAGTGAAGAAATTAGTAATTAATCGCAAGATTTTTATATGTTTTTCGCTACATCTATATCGAGATTCGCATATTTTCTGCGATTTTCGGCGGAGAACCAACGAAATGTTTGACCCAATAGATAAAGAAATAATTGATTTATTAAGAGAGGATTCACGAATTACAAATGTCCAAATAGCTAAAAAAATCAAGAGAAGTGAATCATCTGTACGACAAAGAGTAAAAAAGCTAGTGGAGAAAGGGATAATTAAAAAATTCTCAATAATGGTTGATCCCATTGCTTTAGGGTTCAATACCATCGCTTATATTGGTATTAATACTCACCCCAGTCGTTTACTTAAAACAATTAAATCATTGAAAAAAATAGATGAAATATTCTTCATTTCAACGACAACTGGAGATTATATGATTCTTTGTCAAATTTGGGCTGAGGATGGTGTACATTTATCCGAAGTAGTTGATAAAATTGAAGAAATTGATGGGGTTCTAGAAGTTTTACCTTCTATTATCCAAGAACGACATAAAGATTAGCTAGTTAACCTTCTATTTTTCTCTGAAGAAATCTAATGGATAATGCTTTTCGATTAAATCTTTAATATTCACTGCAGTATGATTGTTAGAAGATCTCTCCATTTTTTTGTGCAAATTTTTCGCTATTTGAACTGCTCTAGCAGCAGGATCCAATTCATCAACAACTAAACCAATGACATTCTGCTTGTTTTTAATAAGCACTAATTGCTTGTCATCAACTTGAAGGAGTGTTTCTGCTATCTCAAATCCGCTCATTTGTTTAATAAATTTGATTATCTCAGTTCGACCTTTTTTGAACAATTCAACATTTTTAGACTGAGTTTTTGGTTTGCCAAAAAGAGTCGTTTCTACTTCCATCCCTTCACTTTTGAAGAAATAATAACCCTGGATTTTAACATTATTTGTAGGCATATCTTCGTCTTCACATAATTCTAACGTTAGCCAATCCCAGGATTCAAAGAGCTGTGCACCCGTTAATGCGGAACACCTAGTAAAATTGTATTTTCTTTGTGTGCGTATAAGTTCACCAAAATCTATTATTTCTAATACTTCATCGGTTGCTGCAGCATTTTCTAAATCAATTTTATTTGAAATGAATAAAATAGGTGCTTTGTCATTATAAGAGAGGGCTCTATTAAATTCATCAGAAGCTAATTCAAATCTATCCTTATCTGCTGAATCTAAAACAAAGACAAGTCCATCTGCACTGGTAATAAATTTCTCCCACAAGGATTCTCTCAAGGGGGTTTGACCGCCCAAATCATAAACAACGAATTCTAAGGATCGGTAATTGTATACTTCAATATTAACGCCGAAAGTTGGTCGTGTAAGAATAAATTCTGATCTTAATATTCTTTTAACGATTGTTGTTTTTCCTGCGCCATCTAAACCAACGATTGCTACTGATTTCTTCTCATCATCAGAATTTTCTTTTTCTTTTTTTGATTTTGTTAATCTTTTAAATAAAGACATTAGACTAATTCCCTCTGTTTGTTAAAGATTTGTAAACTTTACTCAATTTCCCTCGAAGTGTTTTTTTTTAAAAAGGGAATTCACATATTACCAAAACTACTCTAATACATAAAACTTTAGTTTTGGTTAAAAACGTAAAAAAGCTTTGAAAAACGACAAAAATCAATTTTAGAGATAATTTTTTCTTCTAGCAAACAAATAAAAAGTTAAGAGATATGGTATGGTGAAGAATCAAAGTATAAAGGTGCGAAAAATGAGTCAAGAATACATCATTGAAGTTAAAGATTTAGTAAAGGAATACGGCTCGACAGAAGCACTTTCAGGAATATCATTCAACGTTAGTAAGGGAAAGATTTTCTCGCTTCTAGGTTCCGATAGTTCAGGAAAAACTTCATTATTAGAAATTTTAGTGGGCTTGCGAAAACCAACTTCTGGGGAAGCTTTTGTTTTAGGTTATAATATTAATAGTAAAGTAGAGATGCGAGAGATTAAGAAAAAAATAGGTGCGTTACCACAAGAATTCAAAACACATGATAATCTTACAGTGAAAGAAAATATCATGTTTTGGGGAAAAATGTACGACAAAATGGTTGACCCCTTAGAATTAATGAAACTAATGAAACTCGATGAAGTAGCAAATGTTCGATATAAGAAATTGTCAAATACTTTGAAACAAAAAGTTGGGATAGCAACTACATTAGTAAGTGATCCGGAAGTAATTTTTTTGGATCAACCTACTGCAGGTTTAGACTATTACATTAAGAAAGAAATTTGGGAAGTATTGATGAATTTACGTGAACAAGGAAAAACTATCTTTCTTACATCAAATGATGTATTAGAACCACAAGCTATCGCAGATAGCGTAGCAATACTTCATAATGGAATAATAAAAGATATAGGCTCACCCATTGAATTGATTGAAAGGTACAGCAGTGAAAAGAAATTCATTATAAGATGCCCAAACAAAGAAATAACCCAAAATGCACGAAACGCTTTACAAGAAATCGAAATTATAGAAAGTGAAACTGGTGATTTAGTTGTTTCAAGTGATGAAATAACACTATTAGAATTATTAGAAAAATTAGAGAAATTAAATGTGAAATATTCTGATATAATTACTCAAAGTCCTTCTTTGAATGATGTCTTTCTAATTTTGACAGGAGAAGAATTACGCAAATAGGCGAAGATATTTGGTGAAAAAAATTGAGTGAAGATATTGTCCAATCTGATGAAATCGTACCAACCCCCATCGAGTTGTTCATCAGAAAACTAAAAGCATTTTTCCGCCCTGTTGGAAATAGTGCAAGGAGAATATCGAACCAAATAGGTGGGCTTAGTTTAGGGTTCTTCAGATCCCCTGGATTGATTTTTCTCACTATTGTTCTGCCTATCATCTTGACTTTACTCTTTGGCGCGCTATTTGGAAGCACAGTTGATACAAATTATCAGTTAGATGTTCTTGATATGGATCAAAGTGAAGCATCAACAGACTTTGTTAATTATCTAGGAAATAATACAGGTTTAATGATAGAAGTGCTTGATGATACAAGTATAGATCCAGTCGAATGGTTGAAAGCGAATAATAAAATTATCTTACTAGAAATACCAATGAATTGGGGGGCATATTTTAACAGTTCAGTTAACAATTCACTTCTGACAGATCTAACAGTATTTTATGATCATTCATCATCCTCAGCAAAAACTATTCTGAAACTAATTGAGGAAGCAGTAATAGAACTCAATTTCGAGATATTAACGATTGAAAATACTTTGGGAGTAGAAACTGATAATCTTTACGTCACTCATTTGTCCTTCATTGATTCACTTGTTCCAGGAATTATCATGATTTCTGTTTCTACGATTGCATTA
>DAOUWQ010000034.1 GCA_030667035.1 Candidatus Heimdallarchaeota archaeon
CTTTGAACCCTTAACCATTATCTTAGCGCATCTACCGTCGAAAAAGCTTGGATGAGAAATGCTTTGAAACTTGTATTTTGTAACTCCAAGCGCTTTTAGGATTGCTTCGACATTGGATTTAATTTCAACAAAATCCATTTTAGGGTGAATGATTGCTCCACTTAAGAAAATCTCTCGAGAGGCTTTAGTTTCTTCGGAATCATCTCGTCTTGAGATGTCACCTACTTCGAATATTTTCTGCGGAAGAGAATAGGGTTTATTCTTTTGTAGGATATTGATTAAACTTGGAATTATGCTATCACGGAAAATGTTGAACTCACTACTCACAGGATTTAATAGCTCAATCGGGTTTCCTTGAGTGCACATTTTGGTATAATGCCAGTTCCTAGAAACAAGAGTGTAACTAACCATTTCAATGAATCCTAATCCAATTAGAATTTCTCTGCATTTATTTTGCATTCGGAACACTGGATGTTGAGCACCGAAGGAAACAATATCATCGATTTCCGGTTCCATTCGATGATAACCATAGGTTATTGCAATATCTTCTATAAGATCAACTTCGTGAAGAACATCAACTCTATAGGAAGGAACCTGTACTGGGATAGTTTTTCCTTCTTTGGCTGGATTATCAATACCATATCTAGCTTTCATTAGATATTTTTTGAGTTCATCTCGAGTAAACTCTATGCCTATTATCTCAGCAACATATTTTGGTTGTAGTTGTTTTATAGATGCTGCAAAGGTAGGAGTAACAATTTTCTTACCGTCAAAAGATTCTATTGTTACAGTTTCAACTTGATACCCATTCTCAGCAAGGGAAGAGGTTAGAATTTCAAGTGCATCAGTAACTGCACGCTCATCTGTGCCTGTAGCATCAATGAAAATATCTTTTGTTTTTTCTGTAACAAGTGTTAGAACACCATTAATTATTGGAGGGAATGATAAAACACCCTCATTATTATCCACAAGAAAAGGAACAATACAGTCCGGTTGAACTAGATGAGCATATTTAGATCCTTTTGGATGATCCTTACAGATTTGTTGTGGGGTCATTTCAATTTCTTCACCAAGAGGAACAAATGGATGACTATCGGCTTTAACGCCATAATATTTGTAAGGAGAAACTAAATCTCTCATATCATGAATGCCAATACTAACTTTCTTACGATCTCTACCGATTACCCAATGAAGAGTTTCTTGCGTATGCATTAGATCCGCGATGTCATCGGCATCTAAAGAAACATTTCGTACTACAGCACATTTAATTACTGGTCGTACTTTTGCAACAGTTTTCTCAACTTTGACAGAAATGCCACTATCTTTCAATTTGTATATGGGCAAGCCTGTTTCTAGTCCAATAATACCTTTAAGTGCTCGAGCAAAACCAGGGATACTACAAAAATCAGGTCTATTAGGATCATATTCAATTTTTATGCTATCTTCGCGCTTCTCATCGATTTTGGTACCCATTTGTAGAGAATATTCTTCGATCTCATCTACAGTGAGCTCTTTACCAAGTAGTTTGTTGAGTTTTGCGAGTGGGATATCTATTACTGGCATTTGTATCAAACCTAAGAGTAAACTTCTACTTGTAAATGGGGAAAATTATCTAAATTAAAGTTTTGTGTAAATTGTTATCTCTATTTTAGGTAGAAATCAAGTTTATTTTTGTAAGAGAAACCTTAAATTTAAATCACATTAATTGAATCGTAGATATACAAGTACGGTGAATAAAAGATGTCCTTTATTAAAAAATGGTTTTCAAAAAAAGAGAAGAAAAAATCTAAAGATCAAATAACGCAACCAATTCCAAGAAGTGGAAAAGGAGACTCTACAAAAACTCCGCAAAAGAAAATGGGAACTTTTACAAAAAAATCAGCGTGGATAGAAAAGATAACGGCTCCAAGTATAATAAAAAGAGGAGAAGTATTGAAGATTTCAGCTAGTGGGAATTTCTCTGATTTAGGATTCAAACTTGATGGTGGTTCTGCAAAAGTCCAAAAAAATAAACTCATCGATTCAGTGATAGGAGCAAAGAAAGCAGGGATGATGGCGGGTCAAGCATTAAAACCATTTAATACTGTTATTGAAGTAAAGGATCTGAACAAAGGAACATATTCTATTACAGTAGAAAAAGGGAATGCAAAAGAGATTCAAGTAGAAGTTCAATAAAAAACATTATTCTGAGAGTAGAACCAATGAAGAAATCTAAACTAGAATTATTAAACGATATAATTAAAGGAGAAGAATTAGAAACAACTCCCCATGCTGTTTGGAGGCATTTTCCAGTAGATGACCTGTATGCAGATAGGTTAGCAAAAAAGCAACTAGCATACAATGAAAAATTCGATTCTCTCGTTATGAAAGTTAGTCCAAATGGGAGATACTGTGTCACTGATTGGGGTTGTGAAATAGATTTTGATGAAAAGAAAGTATCTGGTTCTGCATTTTGTACAAGTTATAGAGTAAAAACTATGGATGATTGGGCAACTCTAGAAGAGCTTGATGTAAATGAAGGTATGTTTGGAGAACAACTAAGAGCTTTGGATTTAATTCGAGAAGGATTGAAGGATGATACTCCGTTTGTTGAAACAATATTTAATCCACTAATGATTGCTGGAAAATTGGTAGAAAATAGAGAATTAGTAAAAACAACAATGCTGGAAAATCCTTCAGCACTGAAAGAAGGATTAAAAGTCATTACAAAAGCTATGATTGAATTCTCGAAAATTTCTGTTGAGAAAGGAGCCATAGGTATGTTTATCGCAACACAGGAAGCAACTTATGATTTCTTGACAGAAGAGCAGTATAAAGAATTTGGTATGAAAAACGATTTAGAAATACTAGATGCAATCAAGAACAAAGCATCATTCAACATAATTCACATCCATGGAAATAACATCATGTTTGATTTCATAGCAAAAAATTATCCTGCAGAAGCTTTGAATTGGCATGATCAATTAACACCACCAAGTATTAAGGATGCTTTCACAAAGTTTGATGGAGTTTTAATGGGCGGAATTGAAGAACAACAATTTTTACTCAATTCAACAAATGAGGAAATAAAAAATTCCGTCCAAAAAGTAATCGATTCTGTTGAAGGTCGTAGGTTAATAATTGCACCAGGTTGTGTTATACCAATCAATGTCCCTGATGAAAAAGTTGAGTTTATTATAAAACAACTTAAAACACGCCAAAAATGAATGGAATTTAAAAAAACGTTTAAATTTGATTAAATGTTAAATTAATTTAGAGTAATAATCAAAATTAATCACTAAAGCAAGAGATATAAATACGAAATATCTCTTTGAGAGTGGCAGTAGAATAAATAAAAAAAATTTCATAATAAAAAGGATGGAATTATAGTATGTCCCCAAACTCAAATACAATTTCAGACGATAAATCTGATCACATTGTAAAAGTTGTTTCTGATCCAGAAAAAATCAAGATTCTCGTAGATCCAATGCGACGTAAGATTTTACGAACTATGCGTGAAGGCATAGAAAATGAAGATGGAACAATTCGAAAGGAAATAACTGTTCCTGAAATTGCTAGAAAACTTGGAGTATCTGCTCCAAAATGTTATCATCACTTAGACCTTCTTTTAGAAAATGGTTTTGTTCGAGTAGCAAAAGAAGAAAAGAAAAAGAGAACATCAATCACATATTATGAACGAACAGCACCAGCTTTTGTTTTAGCAAGTACAATTGATGAAATTGAAAGAGAGGAAGGACTTGTAACAGAACCTCTGATGTTTTTTGTAAATAACGGTTTTAATCTTAAGCTTTCAAAGAAGGAATTGGAAGAAGCACAAAAACTGATAGATGAATATGATTCTCGACGACATAGCATTTTTGTAAAAGTAGCTAAAAATATTAAAGGAAATATCCCTGAAAATAAAATACGTGATGTACTAAATTTTGCAGCAAATCAGTTAACCTCTGAAGATAAGCGTTGTTTAGAAATTCTCAACGAGCTTCATAAATATATTAAATTATAAAAAAATTCAGCAAAAGGTCAGATTTTTTCTGACCGAAAACTCTTTTATTTTTGTTATGCAATTTCTATTCATTATGAAGATTGGAATAACTATAGAACCTTATGAGGGAATTACTGCAGGTGACTTGGTTCCTTTTGCACAGGCAATAAAATTAGACCATATAGAGGTAAATGAAAGGATTATTCCAGATATAGTTGGGGTTATTGATAATCTAGGTAAATTAACAACAACTTTCCATTTGCCAATTTTTGGTGTAGAAGGATACGATTTAGGGTCCACAAAAAAAGGGAATGCAAAGAAAGCAGAGAATGTAATTGATTTTGTAAATGAACATCACAAAGAAATGAATATGCTATTCACATTATCGCATCCACCCGAATCACCAGATTCTAATTTTGATTTATTGATAGAACGTTTACAACAAATAAACACACCAATCGTCTTAGAGAACATCCCATGGCAACCGGATAATGAATTTATGGACTTTTATTTCAAAGCTAAAGATATTTTGGGAAAGAAATTAGCAGGACATACAATTGATGCTGCTCATAGATACTTAACTGATTGGAAAAATTGGTTAGATGTGCCAAAAGAATTAGTGAAAGAAATTGTTTATGTTCATCTACAAGATAGCACAAAGGAAGAAGATGTACATCTTCCCCTTGGACTTGGAGAAATGCCCTTCAATGATTTCTTGTTGTTCTTAAAAGGAATAGGATATAAAGGAATCATAAATCAAGAGATTAAACCTCAAGGATTAGATCTTGAAAGTATAATGGATTCTTGTCTTCATTGTGTTAAACCATTTTCAAAAATTCGCTATTTACGATTAAAAGCAAGATACGCTATTCTGCGACCGATACTGAGAAAAAAAATCAGAAATGCAGGAAAAAATAAGTGAGTGAAAAATTTTCAATCACTTTTCATTTTAATCGATATTCAATTTCTTGCTACTCGTGAATAATACTACTGTAACAATTATTCCAACTAAAAGAACAACAGCAGGGATTAAAACCCAAAGCCACCAGAAACCAGTATCGTATATTAGTTGCTCCCATTCATTCAACCATATTTGATAATTAGCATTTATATAATCTGCAGTAACAAGATCGTTCAATATAGTGACATTTTCTGTTGTTATTGCATAATCATAACATGGAGGTAAAGTAACTTCTGTATTGGCTGGAAACATCCAGTTATTTATTGCAATGAGATTTTGAACTTCAGGGCTTAGAGCAAAATCAATGTAGGATTTTGCTAGAGAAATATTTGTTGCACCATTTACTAATCCAATCCCTTCGATTTGCATCCAACTATACTTTGTGGAATCTTTACTAATCAATGCAGCATTTTGTTCAAAACTGTAATTGAAAAATGCATTATAGGCGGGGTCGGTGCCA
Source organism: Candidatus Heimdallarchaeota archaeon (assembly GCA_030667035.1). GTDB lineage: Archaea > Asgardarchaeota > Heimdallarchaeia > JABLTI01 > JABLTI01 > JABLTI01. Next base: position 5,404 of record DAOUWQ010000034.1, read on the forward strand.
TAAGAAACCATCATATGATCTTCCTTTGCATCAAAAACCCGATCCCAAGAATCAGACCAACTAGGAGCAATAGATACTAATCCTTTTGCAGCTTGCCACCAGCTCTTCCAATCTTGACCTAAGATTTCTCCATAATAGATTATCTGATAGAGAAGGAAGTTTATACCGGTTGCACTTAAGGTTGGGTCCTGAACAACAAAATCCTCACCAAAAGTTGTTAAGAGATTATCAAAAGATAAATCAGATAACCCAGGATAATTTGATGCAGAAATAAATTCAGTGTCAAAAATAAAAGCAATTAAACCATAATCAATTGGTAAGAGATATTTTTCAGGGTCAAGAGCAGCAATAAGTGAAGTTGAAATATTCTCCAAGTTAGCATCCAAATAAGGCATTAGAACTTCAGCTTCTTTAGCTCGATTAACCATTATTGAATCCAAACCAATAACAACATCAGCTACAGGAGCATTTTTCTCAAGGATAAGAATGTTAAGAGCATCAACCATGCCATTGAATAGTTTGAGAGTTATTGAAACGTCGTTTGCAACACCCCAGTCATAAAATGCAGTGTTTAGCGTTGTCACAGGATCCAAACCCCATGCTAAAAAACTATCATGGGTATAGATAACAAGCTCTTGATCTCCTTCTGCGTTAATAATTATCTGCTCGAACCCGGAAGAATTATCGTACCCTAAAACATTGTTAGTGTGAGTTGATTTAGAATTACTCAAAGGGAGAGCTAGAACTGAAATGATTATTAGTAAAGTTTTCATATTTCGTTGGTACATTTTTAAAAGCCTTCAACAAAGTTTTGGGAAAATTATAACCCCTCGATATACCCCACCAATAATAGTGAATATAAAACTATTTACTGTGTTTAAAAAATAGTTTACTCAATAAGTTGCTTAAACAAATTATGAATGTTTTTTTCTTGTTCTTGAACCTCATCAGTCGTCAATGATTTTATAGACCAATCCCAAGAACCAATCATAAATAAGAGCCAAATGAAATTTGTCAAATCTTCTGGTTCTTCAGAAATCAATCCCTGGAATGTCGTCTGATAACCTCGAGTAAAACATTTTTTGATTACCTCTGTCGATCGTTCAGAAAAAGAAGAAAAAAGATTACTATGCTCTAGAGAAGGAAATGAACTAAAATACAAACCAGCCAAAACTAAAGCAAACTCAAAACTAGCAGATCCAGCAAATGACCATTCAAAATCAATAATACCTGCGATTTTATCTTTATCAATCAGAATATTAGAAGGTTGAATGTCTGAATGAACAAAACAAGCTGATTCAACATTGATTACTTTCTCTGAATAATCTTCAATTTTGGAAACAATTTTCTTACGATATTCAGGAAAACTAGAAGTATCTACCCAATTCAAATTATCAATACAAAAGGCTTTGAAACAAGAACGCCAATCTAAGAATTGATTATTCCAAAATTTATCTTCCTTTGAACCTTCTAATGAACTATTTATAGAATCAACTTGAGTAAAATCACCAAAGAAATCAAATTTGATTGAATGTAATTCTCCCAGATAAACACCTAGCTTTTCAATAATGTTCAGCAATTCCTTCTCAGAGACAATAGATGAGCTAATCGTTTCTCTTAATTCAACACCAGGTATTTTTTCTTGAATCATATAATCAAATGGAATCATTGACTTATCAAAACTTGAAAAGTAAACTTCAGGAATGGGAACAGAGGTCTTCTGCTTTGCCAATTCCATCGCAAATAGTTCCCTCTTCTGTTTGTTTGGCCAATGAGGGTTGCTAATTTTCAAAAAGTATTCTTGTGAGTTGTTCAGAATAATATTATAAACGGGATTGATGAATGATTGAGAAAACTCTTGGATAGTAACTACTTTTTCTTTTGGAAAGTGGAAGAGAAAAATGGAGCTAATCTGCTTCTTTGTAAGGAGTATCTCTGATTTATAAGACATAATACGAACCTTATGTAAGATCTTCATTGTTTTTATAATTATTCAGGAATAAAGGAAGGCGATTCCTCACCAGAAAAATTGAATGCTTCTTGAGAAGCATCTTTACGAATTTCCGGTCCTCTCAATGCTGAAATGGTTATTGCAATTACAACAAACACAGAGAGAATACCAAATAAGATCCTCATAGATGGAACATAATTCATTGCATCGTGAAGCGCTCCACCATTTGTATTTTGAAAAGACTGTAGTATAAAGGTGAAAATTGTCGTTGATAAAGCAGTTCCAATACTGTAACCAACAATTCGAGAAAGACTAATTAATCCACTTACAACACCTAATTTCTCTTTTGGAGAAGAGGAAAGAATTGAATTAGTATTTGGTGAAGTAAACAATCCTATTGCTAAGCCAATAAAAGCAGCTATTAAAATAAAAGACCAAAGGGGCATTGTGAGTGAGAGAAATACTCCTAAACATATCAAACAGATGAAAACAGCGCCTAAACCAATTGTAGAAAGTAATCGAGAATCAATTTTACTAGATAGTTTTCCAGAAATTGGTGCCATTATCATTAAACCAATTGGTACCCCAATGATGATTAAGCCAATCATTATCGGAGTGTAAGAGAGCATATCATTTAAGAAAAAGGGTAATTGAAAAGCAACAGAATTCAATGAAATATAGACAATTAACGCACAAACAACTCCAATTGAAAATTTCTTATTCTTAAAAAGTGATAAATCTAAGAAAGGATTAGAAGTTTTATTTTCCCAAAGAATAAAGGCTGCCAATAATGCAGAACTAATTGAAAAACAAATGATTGCCCAAAGTATTGGCCGATTGAGAAGTGGATCTACAAAGAGTGCTAGTCCAAGAATAAAAAGAGTAATGAACACTGCAAAAAGAATTGAGCCAAGTGGATCAGATTTTACATTAGATTTATCGGAAGGAGGAGTACCAGGAATAGCAAATTGAACGTAAATAATACCAATAACACCTATTGGAACATTTATCCAGAAAATATATTGCCAAGGAAGATATTGTGAAATTATTCCACCAATGACAGGACCAATAACAACTCCTAAAGCAGAAATCAATGATGTAAAACCAATAGCCAAACCTCTTTTTTCTTCGGTAGTAAATTTAGCAACAATAGCATTTCCATTTGCTAAAGTACCCGTAGCACC
>DAOUWQ010000095.1 GCA_030667035.1 Candidatus Heimdallarchaeota archaeon
ACGAAATTTTCGGTCGAAACCTCGTTCGATGGGCTACAGCAGAACATCGAATTAAACAATACAATTACACCTTTACTGCTGGAACAATGAACATGACTTACGAATACATTAGCGGTACTGGAGCAGACTTTGGTGGATATGTTATCACTCCAGAAGAAACCCGACACAACCTTACTTGGGTGGAATTATCAAGTGGCATGTGGTCATTTACTTATAATTGTGAATCCCTTGGTACTTATCATTTCTATCCTGAATGTGGTACAACAGGTGTAGATGAATTTGATTATCTACTCTTTGAGTGCACTGAGACGTTTAAGAATGGATTTACACCAATAATTCTGATTTCAATTTCCATTTTAGGATTAGCTGGAAGTTATCTCATTTCAAGACGAAAGAAATAAACTATGATGCGAAACGAGTTTTCTCGTTTTTCGCTTCTCTTTCCTTTTTTTATTCTATTTTTTAGCAGAGGAAAACATTTGCCTCAATTGAAAGCTTTTTACATCAACCGTAGCACTTAATAAATAAGTTGTTGAAATATGTTTGACAAATATTAAACATTATAATAACATTTGTAGAAAAATAATCGATGGAGATAACTAATTGACATTTGAAACAGAAGCTGCAAGATTACAAAATGATGGTGTAGTAGGAGCGCTCGCTTTAATAGGGGCTGATGGAGCTGTCCATTGGCAAACACAAAATTGGCAAGTAGATGGACCAACCATGATTGACTCATGGACAAAAAAAGCACCCTGGATAGTAATTCAAGGGGTAAAGTATTCAACTATTGATATTACTAATAGCCGAATGATTTGTACCAACACTCAACAACAAGGGCATATAGTTATCGCAAAAACTCCCTTCTGGCAAGGTTTCGTGATGGCTTGGTGTTCACCTGCTTATCAAGTACGAAGTGCATATGTTGATATTGCCCGTTTAGCATCTGAAGTGAAACCAGGTTAATCAAAAAACCATCTTCACTTTTATTCTCATTTTTTATAAAAATCTTTTTTCTTCTGTTTTAATTCTCTTCACCAAAGATATTTGGATTTGAGAATTTCTCCATAGCAGTAATATAAACCGTTCCTTTTTCTACTACTTGGATTCTCGAAAGATCAATACCTGTAACAATCATTTTTGATAGATAATGGCCGTACTCCGCAAGTGTTTGTATTTTTCTTCCTACAATAAGTGTTTTCAAAATGTTATGTGGGCATAACGAATCTCGTAAATCTACTCCGATGCTTCCAATCACTGAATCTGAAATGTCTGTCATGATTTGTTTTTCTACAGTAGCATTTGTGAAAAGTCCGACCATTTCTCGAGATAATTTTTCAGATATGAGAAGGACAGGATTATCTGACAATGAAATTCCTAAACATGTTCCCAAATGTCGTCCATTTGTTGTTCGTACTCTTAAGCATTCTATTGGGATAACTTCTGAAGGATTGAACACACGAGCTGAATTTTTCAAAATAACTTTGTTTTTCTTGATACTATTGATAGCTCCACCTGAAACAAATACTCTATATGAATTGAGGATCTCATTTGGAAGAATTGGGAATCCTCTTTGTAATGAATAGTTAATCAATGTTTTAGGTTTGAGTGCTTCGCCTTCCGGAATACGTAGCTGCTTTGCAATGAGATACTTCAATAACCAAAGACGTTCTGTTTTATCATCTTCAGAAATATTCAATCTCTGTACTAAATAATCAACAATTGTTTTACCTGGTTGATTAGTATCTACAAGAAATATCTTACCCATAAGTGGATGCTTTACTGAAGCAATAACTGTGCCAAATTTTGCGCCATGATGATATAGACAATTCTTCCCTATTGGATTGTTTTCTTTTGCATCGAAATCAGTAGCTAGCCATGGTGCTGTTCTATATGGTCTTTGCGGTAAAATCTCATCCAACTTGCAAATAATTGATCCCAATTTAATTCTTATTTTGTTGATTGGTACTATTCCGAGAATATCTGGTCTTCCAACATTTTCTGTACCAGGAAAATTAATATTTCTAAAATTAGCGAATTCTTGTAATTTAGAAACGTGTAAAGCTACATCTCTTTCGATCTGCAGTGAATCAACCACCTCTTGAATAACGAAAACTTTACGTTTTGTTGCTGATTCTAATAATTCTTCTGTAACCCAAAGTGGTTTAATTTGATCAAATATTTTATCAATAATTGCTTGATCTGCAATTGCTTCTGTAACCAATGTATAGCCTAATTTATTTTTATCATAAACAACTGCTTCTTGTAAGTAGCCGTAAAATTCACGTGAACCATCATCTTTTAGATTAAACAATGCTTTACCTGTTAATTTCCATGCTTCAGTAGCTGCTTTCAAAAGTTTTTCTGAAATCATAGAAGTCTTTTGTGGTTTTACTAGATTTTCTTCTGTGATTTGACGGGAAGGACTTTTTACTTTTTGAGTTTCTTGTGGAGCTTGTTTTGGGGGAGGAGGAGTCTTGGTTACTGTTGAATCAGTTTTAGGAATGGAACTTTCTTCAACAACTGGAATTGGTGGCAACCCTTTCATTGATTCATCAGGAACACTTGCTGAAATTTCTTGTTCGGTGGATTCAATTGTTTCGATATCATCTGGTTGCATAGCACTGATTTCGCTTACTTCTGTGAATTCACCATACGTTTCACCTACTTCTTGAGCTTCAATGATGTTTTCAGCATCATCAGTCATCGAAGGTTCAGGTATTTCTGCTGTTTTTCGTTTTTTTACTTCTTCTGCTAAACTAGTGAAGGTTACTTTTGCAACTGCTTGTTTACTTTGTATTTTTTGATCTTCTTTCGGTTTTGGAATTTCCTCAATTTCTTCTGAATCTATAAGTTTCGTTAGAAAACCTTCAAAGGATTCAAGAATGACTTTTTCTGTTAAATCGTCCATCCTTTTTGGTGAACCTTTAATATTATATTGTAAATTGAAATCTTCCATGCCAACAATTTCCAAATCAATATCTGGAGAAATTGTTAATTGTGGAGTTTGAGGTACGCGTAATTTTGCATCTATTTCTTCTGATTCAAAAGTATCTTCGTCTTCTTTAATAGTACTATCAACTTGTAATGTATCAATTTGAAAGAAAGTGGTTTCCAATCTTTCTTCATCTAAAGCTAGAGTTTCAATTAATGGGTCTGTTTCCAAATTGTCATTAGAAATAATATTTTCCGTTGCTGTTGGGGATGATAGGATACTTGAACTAGAATCAATATCAATTCCAAATTGGTCCTCAATAAACAACTCGTGGGATTCATCCATTTTTAGATGATCTCTTTCTATACTACAAAGACAATTTTTGTAATTCTTAATGTCGTTAGTTAATAATATAATATAATCATGAAGCTCATTTATTGTTTGTTGAAATTCGCGCAATTTTTTGAAGTCAGGAAGAGCACCGATTTTTGATGAAGAACGAATTTCTAATTGTGTTGCTTTAAGCGTTGCAAGTAATTCTGCAAATGCATCACGATATTTACTCCTTAAAGAGATTTCATTCTTTAGGTCTTCAGAGAGAGTTAGTAATTCAGCATCGTTTGCAACACCATGACCATAAGAAAATTTAATAAAATTTTTCAAAGTAAATTCAAGCAATTCACCTTTAGATGGATTTCGCTTCAGATATTTCTCTCGTGCACCAAATCGATTTTGAGCTAATCTGAGATCATATTCCATTGCTTCCAATTTTGTTGCTGCAGAATCCCGATTCACTTTTTGCTCTGCTAATAAGATTTTTATTTTGTGCATATCATGCTCTAGTTTTTTGCTATTCCTTTCTAATTCACTAATTTCTCTGCGAATTTTGAGGTGCCTAAAGAATGTTCGAGGAACTTTATAATTAGGTAATAAATCTTCAATTGATATTTTACCAATTAAACTGTTGGCACCCAAAGGGATTTCCTTGGCAACTATTGCTTCTCTTAGTTCATCTTCCGTTAGCTCAGTCGCTTGCTGAAATTGTTGTTCTAGTACTTGTATTTTCATTTCGAAAACTTCAGAATCAATTTCTTCAAGAGCGAATTGCTTTTCAATTTCCATAATGTCTTTAAGAATTTTAATTCTGGAGTTCATATGTTTCATTTTCCCATTTCTTATTATAATCTTGTTCTTTATACTTTAAAAAATATGACATATTGAACTTAATGTTCGTGGCAAATTTATCACCAAGTTTCTTAATCTATAAACTCTGAAAATAATTAAATAAGATAAAGGTTTTTTAATATTTCATATAATCAGAGCAAATATATTGGTTTGAGAATTATGAGCTTCATTGATTGGTATAATAATTATCAGGATTGGATAATGCTTGTGAGTATGATTATTGTATTAGTGATTGTTCTCACTATTTTCTACTTCTTAAGTAAAAAGGGAATGGATGTTTTCTTTACACGAAAAGGAGTTCATATTTCTGCAGGATGTTATATCTTCTTCTGGCTCATGGCTTCTGATAATAGCTGGGCAAGATGGGTTGGAGCAATCTTACCATTTGTTACTGCTATTATTTTCTTATTAATTGGATTGAAAGTTATACCTGGACGATTTATGGTAGATAGCATGTCTCGAACAGGTGAACCTTTTGATTTAATTAAAGGAACTCTATTTTATGCTTTAGTAATGACTTTGATTTGTGTTTTTATTTGGAAAGATCAACCATGGGGATTGATTATTATAATGACAATAGCATGGGGAGACGGAATAGCTCCAATAGCTGGTAGATATTTTGGAAAACACAAGTATCGTACTATTGGAGGAGGAGTAGAAAAAACTCTAGAAGGGAGTATCGCTATGTTCATTTTTTCCGTTGCATTCAGTTATCTAATTGTCTTTCTATTCGGTTTGGTTCATGGTGAGAATTGGTTATTTGGTGATATTTACCCATGGCTCTGGGGAAAAATACTCATACTTGCATTAGTAGGAACAATTGCAGAAGGTTTAAGCCCGACAGATTTTGATAATTTGACGGTTCCAATAGCAATGGTACTAATTTCCTGGGCAATGGGCCTTCAATGGTTAAATCCCTTTACGTAAAAAAAAGAGAATCATTAGAGATTCTCAAGAATATACAAAAGCTCTTCTTCGAGTGTTTCTTTGTGTTCTGGGTTTTCAATCATTTCAGCTACTTGAACACCTTCCGAGTTGAGTATATAGAATGTTGGAATTTTTCGAAGATCGAAATCATTTACTTCGGGATGTGAAGGAGGAACTCTCCATCTGATATCAGGGTCTAAAGGTGCAGTTTTAATACCACTGAAAAAGTATCCCTCAATATCAGGTTGCTTCTCCAAAATTTTTGCGAAAGCTGCTACATTCGATTTACAATCTTTACACCAAACAGCTGAAAAAACAATGAAAGTATATCCCTTAGCTTTTTCTGCAAGAGCAGCTATTATATCTTCTTTCGGTTCATATAATTCACAATTGGTTTTAATTTCTTCGCCACTCTTTCCTTCTAAACAACTCATATAATCTTCAACTGTTTTACCATTTTTCTTTAGTTGAGCTAAATCGTGTTTTTCTTTTACCATGTAAAATTCTCCTATTATTTACAAAACTAATTTGATAATATCTTTGCTCTTAATAATAGTTCTTTCTTAGATTTTGAGGAATTATCTTCTTTTTTGTTTAGATAATAATTTGAAAGTTGTTAAAAATAGTGTAAAAACGAAGAATATTGATGCTGAAAAAACAAATCCAATATTTTCAATTGTATTTGTTATGTGAGTATTATTAGATGTTGGAGTAGGAGAAGGAATTTCGGGCAAGGTCGTTGGAGGAGTTTCAATATCAGGGAAATCAGTTGCATTAAGAGGATCTGTATTGTAGAAAATTTCGAAACCATCATAAAATTGATCTCCATCTGTATCTTTATCTGTTTTATTCGTACCAAGAACTTCTTCCTGAATATCTGCAAGAAAATCGTTGTCGGAATCATCACCAAGTATCTCAAGACCATCGCTCCCATCTGCAACAAATATCAAATTATTGCTTCCAATTAGTCCATTATCTGTATTATATGAAGTTCCACCATCGGAAAAATAACCTCTTAATTCAATTGAAAATGAATCATAAACGCAATATTCAATACCATCCCAAGAATCTGAAACTATGACTCCATCAACAAATGGACTAAAATCATTTGCATATCCACTATTACTGAAAGAAGCATGCTCTTGTGGATCGAACCACCCTCCAGACCAAAAAACATAACTAATACCATTTTCTCCAT
>DAOUWQ010000170.1 GCA_030667035.1 Candidatus Heimdallarchaeota archaeon
CAATTGTCGACTTGGGTGGTAAAATTATTCGAGAAAAAACAGATATTGGCAGTGATTTTGGATTCTATGCTGTTTTCGAAGACTGCTGTGGTAACCAATTAGGTTTGTGGTCTGAAAAATAGTTATGCTTGAATATTTTTCAAATCACAACAAAAAAATTAGTCAACAACGACTTGAGGGAGATCAACATAAAGTTCGTTGTTTTTCACTTTCGTTTTGTACACAGTAGTATTTTTTGCTTTCTTAAACCAGCCTGCTATGGTGCCAGGATGTATTAATAGCTCACCAGTTTTCAAATTAAATTCTGCACCATGTAATGGACATTTCACAGAAGTGCCTTCAACTTTGCCCTTGGCAAGGTTGCCTTTCATATGAGTGCATTTACGATCAATAGCGTAAAATTCGTCTTCCACATTAAAAACAGCAATATCATAATTCCTGATATTGAATTTCTTAACACCATTTACCGGGATATCTTTTGTTGCGCACAGTTTTTCTAAGGGCATTAAAATCAAGTACATAGATAAAAATCATTCATACATTAACTTTTTTGTTTGTGAAAAAAAGATATTATTTAGTTAAGCAAAAATATTAATAATAATTCAGAGAAGTATTGCTCGTACTATCAAATGTTTTGGATGTTTTTGAAATGACTGAAGAATATATGAATACGCCAATAGATTACGGTGAAGATGAGATTAACTTTTTTATTCCAAAAGGAACAGATGCTCGTAATCTTGAGATTACTGGAGCAGTAAAAGAGATCGAAGATATTGACAAAAGGCTACTGGAAGTAATTGAAAATCCAATTGATAGCCCCTCTCTAAAGAATCTCATTAATGATAATTATTCAAAAGGAAAACCGGTTATTATTTTAACAGATGATAATACCCGCCCTAATATTCATACTAGAATACTTTTACCTCTGCTTTTCCCGAAGATCATAGATTACGGAGTTGCACCAGAGGATTTGCACATACTTATAGCAAGCGGTACACACCGACCTGGAACAGAAGAAGAAATTAAGAACAAAGTTCTTGGTCCAGAAATATGGGAGAAATACAAAGATCATGTTGTTAGTCATAACTGTGATGAAGGTGTAACTCAAATTGGTACATCATCTCGAGATACGCCAATTTTCTTAAATAAATTAGCACTTGAAGCTTGTCTCGTTATCGCGATGACAGATTCTGAATATCACTATTTTGCTGGTATAGCTGGAACAGTAAAACAATTCTTTCCCGGCATTTCTGGTAGAAAAACTATCAGCAGAAACCATCCAAAAGCATTTTCAAAAGAAACTGGTTTTAAAGCAGCATGTAGGTTAGGCAACACAGAAGGCAATCCAGTCATTCAAGATATGATTGAAATGGTTGAATTTGTCAAAAAAACTAAAGCAGTTTTCTGTATAGATGCTATCCTTAACGAAAAGAAAATTGTTCTGCTCAATGCAGGTGACATTATCTCTATGCACAACCTTGCACGAGATTTACTCAAACCATTACGAGTGATTGAAGTTGAAAAAGGAGCAGATCTAGTTATTATAACTACTGGCGAACTAGGTTTGAATCTGTATCAAGCAGGCAAAGGAATGCATGCGGCTTGGAATGCAACCAAAAAAGGTGGTAAAATACTTCTTCTTGCGAGAGCTCAAGATGGTGTTGGAAATCAAGCTTATCATGATACTATGATTGCAATAAAGGATAAAGAACTAGATGAAGCTCTTACCTGGGTAGTTGCGAATAAATGCAGTGAAGAAACGTTCAAAATTGGCAATCAAAAACCTGTTGATCTTCTTCGTATTTTGAAAGATAATCAAATCGATATGATTACTGAAATGGATCATAAAGAACTCAAAGATATTTTCAGAATTAATGGTTTAGAAATAAAAGGTTCTGTTCAAGAAACTTTGAGAAATTATCTTGCTGAATTCTTAAAGGATAAGAAAGATGCTCTAATTTACGTCATGTCTGACGCAGGAATCTATGTTAAACCGAAAGAGAACTAATCTCTTTCAATAATTTCTTTTTCTTCAATTGACTTTTTTTCATAACATCATCAAAAGAAGATTTAAAACCTAAACCCATCTCTGAAAACATAAGTCCATTTCATAGTAGATCTAGGTGGTAAGTCATATTATGCCCAAATTTTCTGTTGAAATAATTATTGAGGGAAAAAAGAATGCCCGAGACCCCGAGGGTGAAACAATCATGCGTGATCTTATGATAAAGCATGGTTATGATATGGTCGAATCTGTTCGCAGTGGCAAGATTTTGAAGGTAAATTTAGAAGCCAAAGATGAGAACGAGGCAGAAGAAATTTGCTTAAAGATGGTAAATGAACTTCGAATCTACAATCCAGTAGCTCACATGTGTGTCATCAAATTAGTAAAATAATATTTGGTAAAATATGTGGTGAAAAAATTTATGCCAATGAATGTTGTAGTAATCCAATTCTCAGGCTCTACTTGTGATAGAGACCTTGTAAATGCAATGAGAAATGTGATGGAATGGGATGTTGATTTCTTATGGCACGAAAAAGCAATGAAGAACTTGGAAAAATATGATGCAATCTTTCTACCAGGAGGATTCACATATGGAGATCATTTACGTGCAGGGATCATTGCTGCTTTCACACCAGTTATGAGTAAAGTAAAAGAACGTGCCAAAGAAGGTGTGCCAGTTTTAGGCATCTGTAATGGTTTTCAGATTCTTGTTGAATCAGAACTCCTACCAGGAGCTCTTATTGGTAATGAAACATTACGTTTCAGTTGCAAATGGACGAATTTGCGAGTTGAAACTGAAAGAAGTGCAGCAACGAACATAGCAAAGAAAGGGGATGTCTGGAAAGTTCCAATTGCTCATGGTGAAGGGCGATATTATTTGGATCAGAAGGGTTTGAAAGAATTAAACGATAACGATCAAATCGTTTGGCGATATACAACTGAATCAGGAGAGCTAACAAAAGAAGCAAATCCAAATGGTTCAATTGAAAACATCGCAGGCATCTGTAATTTAGAGGGCAATGTTGTAGGATTAATGCCTCATCCTGAAAGAGCAGCAGAAAGCACTCTGAGTCCATGGGAAACTGAAGATGGAAAGTTCTATTTTCAATCCATTGAGAAATTCTTGAGGAGGAGCTAATTTTGGCACAAGAAACAATACAGCAAGATGAAATTAATTTAACTGCAGAAGAGAAAGCTGCTGTTTTCAAAGTACTCCAACGAGATTTGACTTTACCAGAAGCAGCTATGCTTGAAGTAATGAATTCCGAACATTGTTCATACAAAAGCAGTCGTCCTGTTCTCCCAAAATTACCTACAGAGGGACCAAGAGTTATTTGTGGTCCAGGTGAAGATGCGGGTGTTGTAGATATTGGTGATGGCTTAGCCTTAGTGTTTAAACTAGAATCGCATAACCACCCATCAGCTCTTGATCCATACAATGGTGCAGCTACTGGTGTTGGTGGAATTATTCGTGATATTCTCTGTATGGGAGCTAGACCAATAGGTCTACTGGATAGCTTTCGATTTGGTAAATTATCTGATCCTCACACAAAGTGGTTACTGAAGCATGTAACTAAAGGAGTAGGTGGCTACGGAAATTGTGTTGGTATTGCAAATGCCGGAGGAGAAATCGAGTTTGATCCTTCATTCCAAATAAATTGTTTGATCAATGTTGGCTGTTTTGGTATAATGCGAAAAGATGAATTAGCATTAAGCACCGCAACGACCCCAGGAGACAGATTAATTCTTCTAGGAGGATCAACAGGAAGAGATGGTATCGGCGGAGCATCCTTTGCTTCTAAAGATATTACAGAAGAATCCGAAAGCGATAGAGGTGCTGTGCAAATTGGCGATCCATATATGAAAAAATTGATTATCGAAGCAACTCTTGAGGCAATAAAATCTGGTGTTGTTGAAGGTCTAAAAGATCTTGGAGCAGCAGGTGTCACCTGTTCTATCTCGGAAACTGCGGATGCAGGAGGAACTGGTACAGAAATCGATTTAGAGAAAATTAGAATTCGCGAAGACGATATGGAGCCTTGGGAAATACTCGTTAGTGAATCACAAGAAAGGATGTTCTTTGTTGTCAAACCAGAAAATGTTCCAAAAATTGGCGCAATCTTCGAAAAATATGAACTTCCTTACGAAGAGCTAGGTGTAGTAACCGATACTGGAAAATGTGTTGTAAACCATAAAGGAAAACCAATTGTTGACTTGCCAGCACATCTTCTAACAAAACCTCCAGCAGCAAATAGAAAAGCAGAATATCCGGACTACCTTGATAAGCTCGATAGAAAGTGGTTGCCAAAAGAACCAGAAACTAAGGAATTAAATGATATTTGCCGAACAATAATGGCAAGCGATAATATTGTTAGTAGAGAATGGGTCTATCGCCAATATGATACTGAAGTGGGCCTTTATTCCACAGTAAAATCAGGGCAAGGTGATGGAGGCGTTTTCCGATTATCCGAATTTGGTTCAAAGAAAGGTATCGCAGCAACTTTTGATGGCAATTCACATCATTGTTATCTTGATCCGTATAATGGTGGAGCAGGAGTATTAATGGAAGCATGTTGCAATGTAGCAGCTGTTGGTGCAGAACCTATAGCATTCACTGATTGCTTGAATTTTGGTAATCCTGAACATCCTAAGGTTTTCTGGACTTTTGAAAAGGTAGTTGAAGGAATAGCAGATGCAGCTAAAGCACTTGATATCCCTTGTGTCGGTGGAAATGTTAGTTTCTACAATCACGACCAAGTAAATAATGTTGCAGTGAAACCTTCACCAGTAATATTTGCAGCAGGGCTATTTGATGATGTTTCAAGAGCGATGAATAATAAATTCAAAGCACCTAAACAACACATCGTTCTGATTGGTGAAACCAGAACGGAAATTGGTGGATCAGAA
>DAOUWQ010000449.1 GCA_030667035.1 Candidatus Heimdallarchaeota archaeon
ATTGGAAGCAGATACAATTCTTTCAAAACTGAGTCTAAGCGTTGAATTGCAAATTTAATCTGACTATGATAAACAGCAAATTCAGTTGACAAAGGTATTGGAACAGCATCTTGTAAATGTGTTCTGCCAATTTTTATTATGTCTTTAAATTCGTTGATCTTTTTCCCTAAAGTTTCTTCCATCGAATGTAATGAAGGTAAAAGCTTTTTATGAATTAATTCAACTGATGATAGATGCATAGTTGTAGGAATGACGTCGTTACTAGATTGACTTTTATTTACATGATCATTCGGGTGAACAGGTTTTTTTTCACCTATTGGATGACCCAAAATTTCATTGGCTCTATTGGCTAGAACTTCGTTCATATTCATGTTTATCTGTGTACCAGAACCTGTTTGAAAAACATCTAAAGGAAATTGATCGCTAAATTTCCCTTCATTTATGATTTCATTGATTGCTTGTTGAATTGCCTTTGCTTTTACAGTATCAATTAATTCTAGTTTCTGATTTGCGGATAAACATGCTCTTTTTACTAGGGCTAATGAAAGAAGAAAAACTTCAGGAAATTTTTTTTGACTAATCTGAAAATTCTGAATAGCTCTTTGAGTATTAATTCCCCAATAAGCTTCAGCTGGTACTTCTAATTTACCGAGAAGGTCTTTTTCTAGACGCATTTTTTTGGGCATGTTATTTCTTCTCTAACTTTCGTAAGTGATTGATTGCTGTACCAGGCATTACTCCTTTGGGACAGACCGCATTACAAGCAAATAATTTCTCACAGGCAGGAACGGCATCTTTCTTTTGTACCCTATCCAGAATTTCTTTCCGGTGGGCATCTGATACTCGAGTGTCATCGATGAAGCGATATGCTTTTGCTAATGCAGAAGGTCCTAAATAATCTTTATTTTTACCTGATATGGGACAAGTCCAACAAATACCACATAATATACAATACACCAACCGTTCAATTCTACGAGCATCCTCGAAAGATTGGGAAGACTCAGGAGAGGAATCTGTGATTTCTCTATCAAAATATGGTTGTACTTCTCGATAGAATTTCCAGAATGGTTCCATATCAACCAGCAAATCTTTTACTACAGCCATATTGGGTAATGGTTCTATTAGAATCTCATTTTCTTGATCCCAATTTGGCACATCACCAAATATTAGCTCAGGCACTCGTTTATGTTTCTTGATTTCTATTGGTTGTATTTGAGTTTTACAAGCTAATTGTGGGAACTTGTTGATTGTCAATCCACACGACCCACAAATTGCTCCTCTACATGAGTATCGGAATGCAAGAGTTGGTTCAAAATAATCTTGAATATAGAATAATGCCTCTAATATTGTCATTCCAGGTTTAAGGGGAACCTGATATCGTTCATATCTCGGTTCTTCATTTGGTCCAGCTTGTCTGAAAATGAGAAACGTTTGTTCTTTACCAACCATTTAATATGCACGCTCCTTTAACTCGAAGAGTCCTAGTGTTACAGGTTTTGTCTTCATCACTAGATTCTCTTTGTCTCGAGAGACCAGAGAATGTAGTAGAAACTGATCATCATTTCTTTTAGGAAAATCTATTCGATAATGTGCCCCTCTACTTTCTTCTCTCCAAAGAGCACTAAAAGCTGTAACTTCGGCAATATCTATCATATTCCGTAATTCAAGTAATCGTATCAAACCAAAATTGAATATTCTATCATCCGTATCAAACTGCACGGATTTGAATTCTTTCTGCAGTTTTTGGAGTGTGTCAACTGCATATTGTAATTTACTTGTTTCTCTATACACTCCAACATTTTTATCTAGAGTTTCTTTCATAACTGAACGAATCTCAACTGGTTTCTTTCCGGTATTCTTTTTCCATTGCTTGAACAGGTTTTCTACCATCTCCAAGGTTTGTTCTTCAGCTTTTGATACTACATCAGAAGATAATTGCTTCTTCTTTCCAGCTTTCAAAATAGCTCTGGAAACGTATCTTCCAAAAACAACTGTTTCCAAGAGAGAGTTTCCGCCCAGTCTATTTGCTCCATGTACTGAAATACATGAAGTTTCACCAATTGAGTATAAACCATCCATTGGAGTTTCACCAAAATCTCCTTTGTATTTAGAAGCTATTCCACCCATTGAATAGTGCTGAGCTGGTTGAACAGGAATTGGTTTTTCAATGGGATCAACACCTACAAAAAACATCGATATTTCTCTAATACCAGGCAATCGTTCCATGATTTTCTCTTTTCCAAGATGAGTGAGATCAAGATGAACATAACTATCATCAAAGGCCCTTCCTTCTATTATTTCAGTTTCAATTGCTCGTGAAACAATATCTCTTGGGGCAAGTTCCATTGCTTTAGCAGCAACTTTACTCATGAAACGTTCTCCATCCTTATTGAAGAGCAAACCACCTTCGCCTCGAGCACCTTCAGTCATAAGGATATTCGTTCCTAAGAGCGTCGTAGGGTGAAATTGAACAAATTCGCAATCCTGCATTGGTACTCCTGCTCGGAAAGCAGCACCTAATCCATCGCCAGTATTTATGATTGCATTTGTTGAGCGTTTGTAAATACGTCCAAAACCACCAGTAGCTAAAACAATAATCTCAGATCTGAAAATGACTAATTCACCAGTAGCCATATTCATTGTGATTATACCAGCAACTTGA
>DAOUWQ010000169.1 GCA_030667035.1 Candidatus Heimdallarchaeota archaeon
ATTTAGCAGTAAGTATATCTGAAAATACCGAAATAGTACTTTTAGATTTAGCTGATCCGCTAAATCCATCTGAAGTAGCGCATATTGATATTATAGTGCCTGAAACCATTCGTGAATATAATTTGTGGTTGTTTGAGAATACTTTGTTCAGTGTTAATAACTTTGATTGTAAAATGTCTATCTACAATATATCTGACCTTGAACAACCAATTCTAGTGAATGAATTCTCAATACAAAATGCGATAAGTGAACTCTACTACCAAAATGAGACCATCTACCTATTTGATAATTTCATGCATATTTTTGATGCACAGAATCTATCGAATCTGATTTCTTTATAAAAAACAGAACCGTTTAAAGTAGTGGACTTCTGTGATGCAATTCAAGAGGAAAACGGTTTAATTTATTTGTTAGATACAAAAAACGGTTTAGTGATAGCAAACTTTTCTGATACAAAAGAACCAGAAATTGTTGGTAGATACTTTTTCAATAAAACAGAGGATAATATCGAACAGATATTTAGCTCCGATGTAATATTGTTAGTAGAAAATAATTATTCTTACATTTTCAGAGAAGATATTGTGGATATTATAAACTGTACAAATCCAATAGATCCTCAGAGAGTGTCGAGAACAATAATGGATTTTCACATAATGGATGCAGGTGTAGAAGACAATACACTACTCATAGGCGGTTATCAAAAATTAGTAATCTATAACATCGAAAATGATTTTTCACTTATGAACAGAAACCAATTGACTGGAAAGGCAATTAATTTTGAAATAAAAAATGATTTATTGTATATGGTGAGAGATGATTTCGAAGTTGTAATCCATTCGATAGGAGGGAGCATTTCACAAGTAGGTACACTAGTAATTGGAAGTGAAATAGAAGACCTTTGTTTGGATGAGACAATACTCTATGTTCAAACACGAAATGCAGTCTATCTAATAGATGTATCAAATCCCGCTGAGATGGAAACAATGACTATTTTTCAATCAGCAAGTGGATATAGAATTCCAAAGTTAAAAGTTCTCAACAATAAATTCTACATCATGCGAGGAGATACAATTGAAGTTGTTAATTGTACACTAAAGAGTAATTTACAAAAGATCGGGGAATACACTTGTGATGTTACTAGTATACCAATTGTAGGGTATACGATGAATTACCCTCAAATAACAGATATAACCGTTCAAAACGAACAGATATACTTAGCATTAACTAGTAAGGGTCTGGATATAGTAGGGATGGATTATGATAATGACAATGTAGCTGATAGTGAGGAACAAACCAACTATCTAACAAATGCTCTAAAACGAGATACAGATTCCGATGGATTGGATGATGGTTACGAAATAACTATGGGATTAAATCCATTAGATGATTCAGATGCTGACTTAGATCCAGACGGAGACGGACTAGAGAATACAATCGAATATTTCCATAACACAGATCCATTTGAAACGGACACCGATCATGATAATCTAAGAGACAATGAAGAAATAGACTACAAAACAAATCCGACAGACCATGATTCAGACAAAGATGGTCTAATGGATGGGTTTGAAATAAAAACAAGTGGAACAAACCCATTAAAAATGGATACAGATAGAGATACCATAACAGATTTTATGGAACTCGCGGGAGGAACAAATCCATTAATATGGAGTAGATGGGGGATACTATTTGGGTTGTATCTAGTACCTATTTATATAGTAATAATTATTGTATCAATTGTACTGGTAAAAAGAAGAAAAAGACGGTTAATGAAATGAAAGAAAAAATAGGAAGAAAAGGTTTTCCCTTTTCTATTCTAATCGAAGATTCCTTTTGTTAATTCTAAAGAAGAAATCATTACCTCTGCATTACGTTTCAGGTTGTTCTCCAAAAGAGTCAAATTGTAATTCTTCAATTTCCGAAGTTTCTTCATTGATTGAAACATATTTTGATTCTACAACAGATGTTTCTGCAGGTTTATAGTTTTTGGATTCCGTATACTTTGCCTTTTTCCTAGATCTAAATCTCGCTGTAATTGCAATAATGATAATAACAATAACAATTCCCCCAGTTATTCCACTTACAATTATAGCAATGAGGCGATTTCTTGCTGGGTTATCGGCAGCATTATTGGGGTTAGTACCCATTTTGATTTCATCGCCATCTAGAAAACCATCTCCATCGGAATCAGGGTTTAGTGGATCAGTATTATGGATATTAACCTCCTCTCCATCTAAAAGACCATCACTATCGGTGTCTGCATTAAGTGGGTTTGTTTTGTATGTATAAATTTCTTCGAAATCATTTAATACATCACTATCTGTGTCTGCATTGTTGATACTTGTTTTTGAAATTTCTAACTCATAATAATCTGATAACCCATCGTCATCAGTGTCACGATCTAAAATCTCTAAACCATCATTGTAGTCCGCTACATAAGTGTAATTTTCATACACGACAACGTCATAAGCTAACCCTCCATCATTAAATCGCTGTAGCAGTTGAGGATTCGTTTTATCAGTAATATTGATTATTTCTAATCCTAACGTGTTACTAGCAAGATAGGCCGTATTTCCATCAATGTAAATTCCTTGAGAAATTTTGCTCCATAAACTATACTCACCTATTTCAACTGGATTGTTTTTATCACTAACATCAAGAATTTCCATACCATCATGTGCATCAACAACAAACGCATAGTCACCCGATACTTCTACATCAAGATATGATCCTCCATCAAAATATGTGCTAACATAAAATGGATTTGTTACATTGGAAATATCAATAATCTTCAACCCTGTAAATCGATCTGACAAGTATGCAAACCCTCCTGATATATGAATTTCCATGGGAGCATCAATATGACTATCATAATATTTAGTTATTACTTTTGGATTCGTTTTGTTTGTAATATCTAAAATTATCAATCCTCCACCTAATATTGGACCGAATGCATAATCTCCAACTACAGCTACTCCTCTCAATTCTTCTTGATATTCCCCAATCACATGAGGATTACTTTTATTACTCACATCATAAATAGTAAAATTCCCTTGTTGATATCCAACATAAACATAGTCATCCACTACACAAAGATCTCTAATTACTTTGTTCTCATAACAATGATAGACTTTTTGTGGATTTGTTTTATTACTAATGTCAATTATCTCCCAGCCTTGGTAAAGTGTAACAAGGTAAGCATAATCTCCTTCGACTTCTATTCTATATGCATTATCTCTTGTGGCAAAGCTCCCCACCAGAAATGGTTCTGTTTTGTTTTCAACGTTAAAGATTAACAATCCCGATATTTTAGACGCAAAATAGGCTAAATTTCCGATTACTTGAATTGCTAAACCTAGTTGTCCTGCAATAATGCTTCCAATCTTAATTGGGTTTGTGATATCTGTTATATTAACTATAACTAATCCATCACCTTCACAAGCAATATATGCATAATCTCCAATTATATCAATATCTCTGGCATTACTATCAAAATCATATGTGGTAACTAATATTGGATTTACCTTATTGGTAATATTGAGTATCTTCAACCCGGAACTATCCTCGCAAATAAAGGCATAATTACCTACTATTTCAATATCATAAAACCAATGACTTGCGTCCCCAAAATGAGATATTAGCACAGGAGAGCTTTTAGTAGAAATATCATAAATATATAGTCCTCCTTCTATTGCGGTAACATAGGCATAATTACCTTCAATTGCTAAATCATTTCCCCAACCTTCGAATTCTGTTGAACTAACTTTTATGGGATTTTCTTTATCTGTAATATCAAAAATAATGAAATCTCGAGAAGTACACATCAAGTAAGCATAATTTCCTTCTACAATAATTTCACTAATGACATCACCATATGTGTGATTAGAAACTTGGACTGGAATATATTTATCAGATATATTAACAATTATTAGACCATCGGCACCAAGATAAGCATAATCTCCTTCTACATCAATTGATATTACAAGCTCATTTTCAAATGATTGACTCACTAAGTTTGGTGTTGAAGGATTACTAATATCAATGATTAGCATTCCACTCTCTTTATTAGCCAAGTATGCATAATTACCTGAAATTTTTATTTCATAAGGTCCACTATACATGTCATCATATTTTCCTAATAATATATCGCAATAACTGGATTCAATACCAAAATTTGTTGTTGGTGGAAGACTTTTCGAGTCAAGCTCAGATTGAGTATTATTTTCTCCATTTTGATAACCATTTGTCAACTTTTGAGTTTGTATTGTGAAATTAAACATTAAAATTAAAGCTATTATTATTGTAATTTTTTTAGAAAGCATTCTTGAAGATTTCCCCATAGTGTTATTCCTTCGTAACTATTTTTTTAACTTGAGATATGATTCAAATTAAATTCTTTTTCATTAAAAATTTTTCCCAGATGTTCATTTTTTGTTAAGGATTGTTCAATTATTAATTAAGACTAAATAAAAATAAGAATGAATGTTTGTTTATGGAGCGAGATAAAGAATAGTATTTTTATAGAGTATTAATGAATGGTTAATTAACAATTCTTTCGAAAGAAGTGACTAATTATGAAAACGCTTGTGTTATATTATTCTAAAACTGGCAATACAAAGCATATCGCAGAAACAATTGCTAAGGAAATAAAAGCAGATATTCTCGAAGTACAAAGAGAAAAAGACATCAAAAGCAAAGGATTCTGGTTGTACTTTAAAGGGGGATTTGAAGCAATGACCCAAAGAAAAGGTAAAATAAAACCATTCGAGAAAGATTTGCAAAAATATGATCTGATCTTTTTAGGGTCACCAGTATGGGCTTGGAGGATGAATCCCGCGGTACGATCAATGCTGAATGAAGTTAATTTTACCGGAAAGAAATTCGCCTTGTATTGTAGTTGCTCTGGAGAAGGCAA
>DAOUWQ010000370.1 GCA_030667035.1 Candidatus Heimdallarchaeota archaeon
TGCTCGTCCAATCATAAAAACATTATAACCTTCACGTGTTAGCAGTCCTCCAATTAAACTTCCAACACTACCACTACCCAATACAAGAAACATTTTTTCATCCCTCGTAAGAATATTCTAAAGATGGATATGAACCATCTTTGACTTCTTTCGCATAAATGTTGACTGCATCTAGTATTATTTGTCGAAGGTTAACGTACTGTTTAACAAATTTAGGTTTGTGACCCGAAGTGCAACCTAACATATCATAACAAACGAGCACTTGACCATCACAATTTGGACCTGCGCCAATGCCAATAGTAGGTATAGAAATACTCTCAGTAATTTTCTTTGCAACGCCTAAAGGAATAGCTTCCAATATAACAGAGAAGCAACCTGCATCTTCTAAACGCTTAGCATCAGATAATAATTGCTCTTCAGAGAAATAGGATTCGCTTTTTCCTTGTACTTTGTATCCGCCTAATTTGTAAGCAGACTGAGGAATTAAACCAATATGACCTTGGACAGGAATACCAATATCAACTATAGCTTCAATTTCTTTTATTCGAGTATCACTCGAACCTTCAAGCTTGACAGCTTCTGCCTGACCTTCTCGGATTAATCGGCCAGCATTTGCAACAGTCTCATCAACTGTTAAACCGAAACTCAAAAACGGCATATCCGCGATGATCAAACTATAGTTAACAGCACCACGAGCAACTGCTTGCGTATGACGAATTGTCATATCCAAAGTTACTTCTAAAGTTGTGGGAGCACCATAAATTGCTTGCCCCATCGAGTCACCTATAAGCAGAATATCGATCTTTGCCTCATCAAAAATAGAAGCTAAACTATAATCGTATGCTGTTAGCATAGTAATTTTTTTACCTTCTTGTTTCATTTTTTGAATGTCAAATGCTGTTAATTTTGGCATGCTAACCCTCCTGTAATTTCTCTTGTGAAAGTGCTAATAGCCTTTCTGCCATATATCTTACACTGTCTTTCAACATTTTATTGTTATCGTAATTATCAATTATTTCATTTAATTTCTCATTTGAAAGATTTTTTAGCTCTTTTGCAATATCAACCATCTCTTGAGCAGCTCTTCTAACGTGATTAACGATTGTAACATTGCTCCAAACAGAAGTTCGAGATAGCGGGTTGAGGTCTACACAGAGAACAATTTTATCCATTTTACGTAAAGCCATCGTTCTATCGCCATCTTCTAACGGAACAAAAACAACATCAGCTTTGAAGATTCCGTCAGGATCAACTATTCTTCGGTTATGAGTTATTTCTGGTATAGTTGCTGCAGTATCACCTAAATTGACTCCAAGAATTTCTTGTGCACCAGCATCAACTAATATCTTCTTAATATTCTGTTCTCGCTCTACTGTACGATAAAAGAGATTTACTTCTAATTTTGCACCTGTTTCTTCTGCCAATTGAACAAGCGCAACCGGACAGAGAATAGCTACATTGCCATTTATAGATATAACAGGATTTTTTGCTAAGAGCAAATGAGCAACAGCTGCTTTCTCTTGTTCTAAAGCAAAATCGGGTGTTTTTTCACCAAGCAGATAATCAAAAGCTTCGCCTCTTCCATGAGCAATCAATCCAGCCTCTGCAACGATTTTTTGATGCATTCCATCAATGATTCCATGTCTTTCCTTTAAAGATAAATATCGAGGATGATCAGGAGGAATTTCCGTCATAGCTATCACCTATTTCTATTTAGATTAATATTATTTATTTACTTACTATACTTGGACCAGTTAAAGCTAATGAGTTTATCCAAAACTGTGCTTTTGGATATTTTTCCTTAAGAAAAGTCACACAGTTTTTCAACTCTACATTAGAACCGACAACAAATACTGATTCGCCAATCATAATCATACTTGAAGAATATCCATTCGCCCGAAGTTCCTCAACAATTGTTTCAACTATCGTACTCATTAAACCAATTTTTTTCGAGAATTGGTAACTTAAATCTACAAACGTATCCACAGTTGGCGAATTACGTAACTCTTTCAATAAAGGTTCAGAAGTTTGATTTATCATTTCAATGTGTGATTTGCTTGTAATGATTTCCTTCGTAGACATAGTTCCAAGGAATATTGATAGAATCTTTCGTTCAATAGGCCATTCAAGCTGTTTAATTACACCTATACCTGGTGCTCCGGGTTCTAATCGGATCTCTGCTAAACCATGATATTGAGCAATGACATCGCCTAAACCAGTTCGGCAATTAACTTCAGCTTGATGAGCAATTTGACCCAATTTCTCTTTGGATTTCTTGGCATCGAATAACTCATTCAAAGCAAATGCTGCACCTAAAGCGCCAGCACCACTAGAGCCAAAACCAGCTTCTGTTGGAAGTTGACTGGAATGGTTTAGTATTAGCTCTTTATCGTTCCAGTATTCATCAAAAGAACGTGCAACTTCAGCGCTAACTTTTCCATCAATAAGTACGCCATTGAAAAATACTTTGAGTGAACCAACTTCAGCTAAGCAAAATTCAGCTTGAGTAATAACCGGATTATTTATCGAGAAACCTGCGCCACGAGAACCCATCTCCAATGGATTTTCGTTCTCAACTATTTGAAACAGTCCTGTGATATGAGCTGGAACGCTCCATTTTGATGAAAAATTTTGACTCATTGATGATAAATCGCTAGCTCAGTTTAAAAATAATTTCTCATTACTTACTGATAAGCAAAAAGATTTGAAAGACTCGAAACATTTTTTAAAACTTGGATAAATATAACACAGAACATTTCCAATTATAATAACCATAAACAGGAGAAATATCACAACTATGACACAAGTAGCAACTATAGAAGAAGCTGTACAACCTACTAAAGGAAAATTAGGACTGGCTTTTATTTTAGTGATCTTTTCATATATCATTGCAGGTGGTGCAGCATTTGGCATAGGATATGGATTAACGGGCTTAATGCATCCCATTTGGATTACTCTTATCGCAGATATCGGTGCGACGATAGTGATTTTTATTTTCAGCGTAGTATTCAATAATGTTAGTTTTTATGATCCATATTGGAGCATACAACCATTGGTAATTGTCGTTTACTGGGTATTTTTACCAGAAGCTTCGAATGCTAATCCAATAAGACAAGCAATAATTATTGGTGTAGTGACTTTCTATGCAATCCGATTAACCCTCAATTGGATTCGAGGTTGGAA
>DAOUWQ010000437.1 GCA_030667035.1 Candidatus Heimdallarchaeota archaeon
CAAATCTTCAATACCTTGGTCCAATTGAACCTCTTCTTCCTTCTTTTTAACTTCTTTTTGAAGCTTCTTTAATACTTCGATGACTTTAACAACACCATTTTCAATAACAATTCTTGGTACTCGGTCTGGTGCTAAGAATACTCCTTCGGGTGGATCTGGTGGAACAAGAAATTCATTTCCTTGCTGTTTATAAACACCTGTTCCAACAATTACTAAATCTCTTTCATAACCTGCTGGTACTCCTAATTCTTTAATGATCTTGAATGCATAAGTAGGATCAATTTCTTCTATCATTTTCTGTGAAGCAGGTTTTGGGGGTGGTGATGCTGGTTGTTGTGTTGGAGTTGGTGGAGGTGAAACCGTTTCAACAGGTTTTCTTGCTTGAGCTGGTGCTGGACGAATCATTTGTGGTTCTTCACCACCACTCATCATTTCACTTAAAATAGTTCTCTGTCTTTGAGGTTGTTTTTTACCTTGAGATTGGGGTTCAGGTCTCTTTGCTCTAGGACCATCTGATTTAGGCTTGCTTTCTGTTTCTGCTCGAGAGCCAGCAAATTGGCTTGTTGCTGCGGTATCTTTATCAGTATAAATTATCTTTTTACCTGGTTCTTCCCCTTTTAATTTAAATTCAACATTTGTTTCTAATCCCATTGTTGATGGACTAGTTGGAATTCCACGAGTATTGCTATCTACAACACCAACGGTTGCTTCTCCTCTTGACCTTTTAATAGTAAACTCAAATTCATTGGTCTCATCTCCCTCTTCTACCACTGATAATCGATATGCAAATCCATAATAGGTTTTTCGTAATTCTGCAGCAGCTCTACTCCCAATAAATTTCTTCTTTATACCTGAATTTGCTCCTTTCCATAGAAAGATTCGTTTAAATTGATCATCAACAACAATTATTACTCTTGTACTTTCTTGGTTAAACTCTTTTTCTTCTTCTAAAGTTCCATCTTCAAGTACTAAATAAAATTTCATAGACATTATAGTTTTTCTCCATTAAGTACGCACTACTATTTAAGATTGATACATTTTATCTTTTATTGTTTTCTAAATATGCAAATTAAACATTTATTATCCTTCTCCTTTATATAAAAATCCCTTTGGGCATAAAATTTATACTTTGGAGTTATTCTGATTCATAAAATTGTTTCAAAAGATCTTCCACAAGAGTGATTGCTTCAGTGAACAAACTCTCACTCTGTTCTTTAAAATTAGTTGATAAATAAACAATTTTAGTTGTAGCTAATGCCACCTTTTCGGCTAGAGCTTGAGTATAAATTTCATTTCTGGAACCTATAACTGTTGCACTTGTTAAACCTCTTCTTCCGGTTGGAGCGTCAGAATGTCTTCTTTCTTTGGAAAGACCCAAGCTTGTGTCAACAGGCAAAGAAAGTGACGTTGTTCCTAATTTGTTTGCTCCTGTGTGGGAAATAGCTATAAAAATACCATTCTCGAAATCTGTTGCTATTATCTGTAGGTTTTCACCTTCTCGAAAGTAAAACGGATATTCAACTCGATTTTCAGTTTTGTCATTTTCCATTTAACAATCAACACACTCAAGTATTACTTATTGAGTAGATCTAATGTAAGAATCATATCTGCAATTGATTCAATAGCCGGAGTAATATCTTTCTCCCAGGTAATTACTGCAAGGCTTTTTTTATGTTTAATTTGAGATAGAATAGGAAAAAGATTTGTATCTGCTGTTCCAACAGCAACAATGTCTATTGCTTCATTATTCATCATCTCTAATGCACGTATTGAGACGTGAATGTCTACATCACTACCAACAATTTCTTCATGAAATCCTTGTGCTTTCAATATATCTGAGTCTCTCTGACTAATTTGAGTATCAGTGATTATTTTACCAGTTCGCACAATACCAACTTTATCTAATAATTTCTTTAATGATTTCAAATTTGATAAAGAGAAATCTGGAAGGATTGTAGGACCATCAATAACTACTGCGATTTTCTTTCTATCTTCATCAGATATTATTCGTAAGGCTTTACCAACTCTATTTAACACCATAATCTTCACCTTGTTTCAAATTGATTATTATTTTCCATACCTTCTTTCTCGTTGTTGAAAAATTCTTATTGCACGCCAAAGATCAATTTTTCGGAACGCTGGCCAATATATATCGGTAAAGTATAATTCCGAATATGCACTTTGCCAAAGTAAAAATCCGCTTAACCTTTCTTCACCTGAAGTTCTGATAATAAGATCAGGGTCTGGTAATCCTTCTGTGTAAAGGTGTTCGCCAATTAATTTTTCATCTATTTCTTCTAATGTTAACTCATTTTTCTGTATTTTTTCGATAACTTTTCTAACAGCATCAACAATTTCAGCTCTTCCCCCGTAACTAATTGCAATGTTTAGATGAAAATTATCATAGTCTTTCGTACTATCTTCAATCTCATCAATTAATATATTGATTTTATCAGGCAGAGTTTCTCTGCGACCAATAACCTTAACTTTAACTTTGTTTTTCACAATTAAGGGTTCACTCTTCAATCGGTGTAATTTTTCAACTAATAATTCCATAATACGTTGAACTTCTTCTGGTGCTCTTGAGAAATTTTCTGTAGAGAATGCATAGATAGTAATGATCTTAACTCCAATTTTCCAAGACCACTTTAGTAGCTCCTCTACTTTTTGAGCTCCAAAAGCATGCCCTTCTTTTGCATCTAAACCCTTTTTTCGAGCAAATCTTCTATTCCCATCTAGTATGACACCAATATGTTGTGG
>DAOUWQ010000411.1 GCA_030667035.1 Candidatus Heimdallarchaeota archaeon
CAATCTTTTGTTTTCCAGATTTTTACTTTGCCATCATTTGCAACTGAAAGTAATTTTTTCCCTTTTGCTAAATATTTTAGAGCAACGATACCAGAAGTATGAGATTCAATTTCCTTTATCAATTCTCCAGAGGGTAGTTTCCAAACAATTATTTTATTGTCAATTCCTCCAGTTACAATTTGTGAACAATCAGGTGAAAAGCTTAAACTAGTAATATTTTTTGTATGACCACTTAAGGTATCAAATAACTCCATTGATTCGTAAGACCACAAATGGACCTTCCCATCATAAGATCCTGTTGCAATTAGAGCATTTCCTGATGATAATTTTACCACTACTATTGGTTTTTTATGGGCATCAATTACATCTATCTCTTTTAATGAAGTTAATTCCCAAATTCTCATTGTTGTATCGCTAGAACCTGTAATAAGCACATCCTGGTTATTGCTTAATGCAAAAGCATTCACACTTTTTTCATGTCCTATTAGTTCTCCTTTGAATTCCCACGACGGGACTGACCAAAACTTAATCACATTATCCATTCCTGTTGTGATAAGTATCTTATTGTCGTGCGAAAATCCAATCTGCATTACATGACTAGTATGTGCTTGGATTATTTCAGGTTCAACCATATAATTCGCCTATCCATTTCAGTATATTATACTCTATTGATTTTTTTAGAAGAATATAGTGATTAAAAATGTGTCAAATGACTGTTGAAATTTTTTAGAATCTAATGTCTACTACCCTTAATTTTGTTAAGAGAAAATCATTATTTATATAATAAAAAAAGAAAATAATCGACTTCAAAAGATTTAGTTAATAAACTAAAGCTGGTGTTTCCTTAAAATATCGATTAGTTCATGATTTAATGGATAAAGGACGAATAATAAATCATATTCTATTGTTTTTTTAGGTGGAATAATTATTTCACTGATTGAATTTACTGAGTTTGATAATTCTCCATCATCATTGAGGTTTAAAATACTAACATCTCTATCAGGTCCAATGATTGCTAGAGCTAATTTTGAATCTCGGTCAACGAAAACAGCCCATTTATCTTTTTGTTTCTGTAACCAAATTTCATTAAAATAATTATGCTTTATCAGCTGATCATTTTGGATAAAGAACATATCATTATCCACTCTTTCTGATACTGCAATATTGGAATCAAAACCTCCTCTAAACCACAAGTGAGCTTCTGAGTTGTTTATTAGTCTGAAAGTTGCTCTAAGAACATTTGATTGAGGGAGAGTAGTATAATCTAATTCCAATCTTAAGCCATGGTATCTCTCTTTTGTTTTAAGTTCTGAAAAGAATCTGACTCCTTTTTCATTCCCTTTTGTGAGAAGCTCAGATTCGAATTTTTCCAAAGGAGTTATAGAACCTCTTCCAGAGGGGTTGCTGATTATTGGTACAATGCCACCTATCCAATCACTTTCCCATAAAAATGGTTTTACTTTGGGCCAAGAAGACATTATATTATTCTTGTTAATAATCGATGGTATTTCAAAGGAAATAATTGAACCAAAATGATCTTTGGAAGCTTTGAAAACAATTTTTCCATTAGAAATTTCTACTAATTCTTTTCCTTCTTCTGTTTGTTTTTTATCTAGCTTAACTTTCTGGTCTTTATTTAGAATTTGAACGAGAAATGGTATTTTGATGCTCATATCAAGCAAAACTACTTTCAAATCCAGTGAGTGAATTCGTCCTTGTGAAATTTCTTGAGAGAGAATTTTCTGTGTACATTGATAAGGTTTCGTTAACGATAATTCATCCACCTCTTCTTCAAAGAGATGTGAGCCATTTTCAAAGGTTAATCCCTTGGGTAAACACAGTTGGATTTTTCCTTTGATTTTTCTGTGAGTATTGTTATTAACAGTCAGTTTTAACATATCATCAAAATTTAATGGCAGAATATCAAAATAAGTAGTTTTACCGAATGTTTCTGATTCTACATCTACTGTCAATTCATCAAAAATCTTATACCTCTGCTTTTTGGTTGAGATCCTTGTTGATGCTTTCTTTTCAACAGTATCTTTCCAGATTTTTCGAATGTCTGTCCAAGAACCTCTTCCCATAAAAATAGAATATTTTCCTTCCTTTGATTCACCGGATGCAATATCCCCAAATTGGAATTCTAATTGAGGTACCGTTAACAACCGATTTTCTATTTGAGTTACAAACTCTTTTTGCCAAATAAAACCTAATAATTGGTTGTTAGATAATTCTGCACTTATCCAATTTTCACTAAACTCTTGAGCTTTTTTAGGAAAGTGTCTTATACTTTTGAATACTAACGAATTTTTTGATCTTAAAATTCCTTTTGAAACGGGGAAATATGTTGTTCCTTCTGTATCAAGTTTACCCCAACCATCAAATAGTACTCTTAAACCGATATTCTTGAATGTTTGATTGGAAGCATTGATTACTTGTACAGATGCTTCTATGAGATCTGAATTCGTCCGTAAAGTAAAGCTTCTTTTGATATGAATACCATCTTTTTCCTTGGATTTTACAAGTAATTCCAGTGTTATTTTTCCTATACCTTGAATTATTTTTACTTCTTGAGAGTATCTACCTAATTCTGAACCCCATCCAGTAAAGGGATTTCCCAAATCTAATAATGCAAATTTCACTGGAAACACTCGATTACTTCTTTTATCAGTTATACTCTCGAGTAGATACGCATCAGCTAAAATGAATTTCAATCGAAGATTATTATTTTCTAATATTGCGTATTTGTTTTCTAAATAATAACCAGTGCAATTTAATTCCAAACCGAGTGGATCTATTACAGGTAAATAAATTGTTTCTTCCGGTAATTTTACTGACCCTTCTTTTTCATCAATGAATGCATTAAGTTTCAATGAAATATTTTTTTCAGAAATGTTCTCCAATGCTGTGAAACTTAGATTAATATCTCTCCTTTCATTGGCATTTAGTAA
>DAOUWQ010000153.1 GCA_030667035.1 Candidatus Heimdallarchaeota archaeon
GAAGAAGCAGCAAGAGGAACGATGGGTTACTTAATAACAAACAATGTTGATGCCTTGGGAATAATGGTGGGAAGGTATATCTCATCAAGTTTGAAGTTTTTTGTTTTATTTCTTATTACAACTATACCGACCTTTGCATTAGTGAAAACAGAAGATGGATTAAATCTTCTCCCACATACTGCCGGTGAATTCTTCATGTTAATACCGTTTATTATCTTTGCATATTTGTTCATGTTGGCAATGAGCCTGTTCATTGGTTCTGTAACACTACTTGTAAAGCAAACAACAACCATTGTTAGAATAGTTCTCTACATTGTAAGAATTCTTGCAGGATATTTCTTTACTATTGGATTCTTTGGAGCAATTGGTGGGGAAGATAGATATTATGCGTGGATACCGGCTGTTATAATTTGCTTACCTATTGCAGCCGGGCAATTTGCAATGAGAAAATATCTAATTGAACACAATACTTCAGCAGATTTCTTTGGTTTTGCTTATTGGCAAATAATACTGATTAATCTAGCTGTTTGTATCGTCTTGCTTATAGGGGCATATTTCTTCACGAAAGGAATGACCAAAGTTGCTAGAAAGAGGGGAACTATTGAATTTTATTGAGACGGAGGAATTATGACATGGTTGATCTGATATTACAATCCAACGCGTTGGTTCAGGAATTTCCTACAGGCGTGTTATCAATTGGAAAAAATAAAGGCAAACCATCTAAGAAAAGAATCTTGGATGGAATAACATTTAACCTAGAAAAAGGCCTTTCCTTAGCATTGCTTGGTCCAAATGGTTCAGGAAAAACAACTCTATTAAAAACTCTGTCAACAATCTATTCACCTGATGGTGGCGGAGCAACTGTCTGTGGGTATGACATCGTTAGTGAAATAAAGGAAGTAAGAAAGAGAATAAGCTTTGTAACACCGTCGATGGACTTTCAGAAAAAATTGACTTTGAAACAAACACTGGACTTTTTTGTTAAAGTTACTGGTGGAGATATGGCACTTGCTAAGGATTTTATTGAAGAATTACAGCTGGACCATTTGTGGAATACTAAGCTGGAAACGTTCAGCGAAGGACAGAAAGCCATAACTCGTCTTTGTGTTGGTTTGCAAAAAAATCCTGAAATTTTATTTGCTGACGAAGTTACAAATGGAATTGACTTCCGAAGAAAACAAGTGGTACTAAATTTTCTAGAGAAGCAAGGGAGAGAACGAACATTGGTTCTTGTAGACCATGATCCTGAAGTTGTTGATGTCCTTTGTGATAAAATTCTACTCATTGCTTTAGGTGGAACTGTTCGAGGAATGGTAGATGTTGCAGAACTTCATTCTGAATTCAATTATATGTATGATATCATGGTTATCCCTAAAGGGTCTGTATCTAAAAAAGAAGCAAAGGATATTTGGCCAAGATTTGAAATGATTGGTGGTATGTGCCGATTCTTTGCAAGTAACAGAGATGAAGCCACAGAAATACATGAACGGGTAATTAAGTGGGGAAATTTTATTGATATCAAAACTTCTGGGATTTCTATTGAAGATATTACGTTATTGTGGCTGAAGAAGCATGAAGAAGAATTAGAAGTGAAACTTCAAAAGGCTAGAAAGAAAGCCAAAGAAAAAGAGCTTGCTCTAGCAGCAAAGAAGGAATTAGCTAGAAGTAAAAGACGGAAAAAAGCTAACTAATTGCTTTTTTCTTTTAGCATTTTTTTTACTGGTAAAATTAGTACCAAATCATTACAATTAATGATAAACAAAGTCATTTTTTATTTTAATGAATAGTGATTTTTAAAAATACCATTCCTTTAATTATCAATAGTTTAGCTAAAGTGCAAGTAAACTACTTTTACTAAATGAAAAACTTCAAAAGAAACTATTGTTACAACTGTTAGCGATGTGTAGTGCATGGGTAAGAAGCAAGCAAAAAATAACGATGATCAGAAATCCGAGTTTGAACTAAGTGCAAAAGAACAATATGTTAAGGTATTTGATGGAAGCCAATTACGAGTTCTTACTTTCGAGCACCCACCAAATCCAATTGAAGCCATTGAAATTATGTTTATTCCTGGATTATTGACTATCTTCCCAAGATGGGAAAAAGTGGTCAAAGAGCTCAATGAACACTATATAGTTCACTATATTGAAAGCAGGGAAAAAAGTTCTAGCAAGCTGATTCGAAGAGCACCTATGAAGATTCCGGAAATAAAGCAAGATTTAGATGATGTAGAAAAAGCTCTAGGATTGGATCAAAGAAAATATATCACTATTTCAAGCTCAATGGGTGGTTCTCAAGTGATTGAAAATCTAGCATCAAAAGGATTAAGCCCTGTAGGTTCAATCCTCCTAAGTCCTGGTGTTGAAATAATTTTTCCAAAATGGTCAATACCACTTCTACACGTTTTGCCCTCTTTTGGAATCACTCTTTTGAAGCCATTTATTCGATGGCACTTGAGAGCTAAAACAGTTGATTCAGAGAAAGAACCACAACAAGCAAAAGCCTATATTCGCGCTGTAAATGAAGCTGATGTGCGTAAGATGCGAAAAATGATTTTGAAAAATGCTAATCGATACAATGGATGGCCTCTTTTACCCAAAATAAAAAGTAGGATTATCTTAATCGGTGCCTCTACTGATAAAACTCACAAAAGTGATTTTTCGAAAAGAGTTTCAGAAGCATTGGTTAATTGTACATATGTTGATTTGGGAACAAATACAGCAGCACATGACACACCATTAGTTGATTTAACAAAAGAATTTATGAAAGAACTAAATGGTTCAGGTCCTAAGGTAGAAGAAAGAATTTTACCTCACCCATAGCTTGGTCTTTTTTCAATCCCAACGACTGATAGGGGGTCGATATTCCCCTATTACTAAAATAGTATCCCCACAGATAGGGCACTCCAAAAAACATTGATTGAATTTATGTTCTCTAAGTTTAACTGAAACTAAATTACAACACTGAGGACAAAATCTAGGTGTTTTCATTATTTCATCTGCTTCTATTTTCCAGTTTACAATCAATTATTCATCACCTTGATCTAAATAAACACTTAATCGTGATTGACCTGCAACAAGTAGCTGTTTTTTCTTCTTCCTACCTTTAATAGAATGCTTCCAAGAAAGATCCGTCCCAGAATAGGGTAAAATGCTTTCACCGAGAGATTGGTTGAATTCTTCATCAGAGTTAGTAGAAACTAAATTTAGCAAAGGTTCATTCTGAGTGCTCAAAACATCATCAAGAGAGGTTTCCAAACCAAAGGTTCGGACGCTAAGAAGAATCTGCCGGATATAAAAAGCACGGTCAATGTCCTTAGCGTATTTTGGATGACACGCTCGTTTGGAAACGGGACCATCGCCCGGGATAACAACCCAAGGGAATTTATCATACGTAAGCCATTCTTGATTCCAATCCAATCCTTCTCGTTCACAGAACTTGATATAAGCACAAACTCCGGGTGGCATGCTCTTGTACAATGTGGGGTGCCTTTTAATTGGAGAGTAAGTGATGACGTGAGGGAGCAATTGATCCGTGGGTGTGTTTAGAATTCGCTTTCCAAATTCCAACAAGAATTTCTCAGCACGGTTGAATTCATTCTTTTCATGAACTCTGCGGATCTTCTTGTTTGAAGTTGATAGACTTTGCGTTTCTTTTCTCTCAGAGGCAGTAAGAAAAATATCAAGAACTTTTCTCTGAGCCGCTTGTGAAATGGGAGACCAATCGGAGCGAACAGCTTCAAAACCTTTGATGTCTGTTTTTCCTGTTAACAAACTAAGAAATGCGTAAGCTTTTTTGCGTTCAGGTTTGAAGACACATCGATATGCTATATCCTTCAAAGTAAGCTCAATCGGTTTGGGAAATTGCTCATTTAATCTGTTTAGGATGCTAGTGATGATTTCTTTTAAAAGAAGGATGAATGTTTCTTTCTTGATAGGGTCAGTTTCATTATAAATATCAATGATCAATTTATTATCTAATAATTTGATAAAAGCAGAATCCGTATCGCCATAAACAAGTTCACAAGGAATAATCTCCTCTGAAATTTCTTTCAGTTGTCCTTTGATGCCAAGTAGATACGCTCGAGCAGCATCCGCAATTGCCCCTGCCAAAGCTTGAGAATAAAACCTGCTGCGGATATAGAAGTGAGCACCATACATCGCGTTAGCAATTATTTTCATCGAATTTTGCTCTCGTCCAAGAATTCGGATTGATTGTTTGAGCTTCTTTTTCTCCCCAGAACTATCAGTTGCTTCTAATTGCTCGTTTAATTCCTTGATTTTCTGTTTCTTAGCAATACGTTTCTCCACTAATTCATTTTCCATAATAGATAATGCAGAGCGAGTATCATTATTGAACAGTTTTAAGGAATTCCCATGATCACTTGCGTCAACCCAATTTCGAAGAGTTTCACCACCGATATTTTGGGCAACCATAACAGAAGGATACATAGACCGAAAATCAACTATAACAACTCCTGTATGAAGGAGGCCCTCCGGATAGAGAACAGTTCCCCCTTGATGTGGGTGCTTCTCCCTCTCGAGACGATTTTTCTCCACCTGCTGTTTACTTGGTTTCAGAGGAATGAGAATGCCCTTTCTGCGCATAAATCTCATTAATTCAAATTCGCCGTTAATTCGTTCCGTGCAACAATTCCCTTCGTAAGGTGGAAATCCAGTAACCCTAAGCGTTTCAATCCAACCCGTCATTCCGAGGTTCCAATAAAGATCAAAAATGATTTTGCAATCTTGAAAGCATTGCTTTGCAAATAATCGCAAGTCATCCTCACAATCCTCGAGGACTCCACTATACCATAATAGCTTCATGGGTTCAATATGCTCATATCCTGTTATACCAAGAACTGCTTCAGCAATATCATAGAGAGTTTTCTTTCCAGATTTCGGATGAATGCCCCATGTTCTTAAAGCAAGATCAAAAACCATCCTCCCCTTAATACGATAAGATATCAATCTATTAGAGTAATAAGATGGTTCATCTCCGAAGAGGGAAAGCAGTTGGGTAGGAACTTTGAGAATATTCATTCGGTGAAAAAGATAAGGCAAATCGAAACTATCACCTTGATAATTGCAAAGAATATCGGGTTGAACCTTTTGTAAACATTGAATAAAATCCAGAACAAGCTCTTTTTCACTATCATTAGAATTTTCTTGTAAGAGAAACAGTTTACCATTCTCAGGCTTTCCATCTACCCCCC
>DAOUWQ010000448.1 GCA_030667035.1 Candidatus Heimdallarchaeota archaeon
ATGTAATACATATTATTGGTGGATATGGAAATACTGGTTTAGGATTTTTTCACAATGGCATTGATTTTGTATGTAATGATTCTGTAAATAATTTAGCCACTAGTGACTTACTTGAATTTGATATCAGAACTTGGCTCTATGCTACGGATCCGGATAGATGGCAAACAAGTGTCCGTATGAGAACCAATATAGGTTATTTGTTAGAAATTGCTTTTGAATCGTGGGCATTAAATGAATCCTTTGGAAATCTACAAAAAGATGCTCTTGAAATCAAAGTTGGTCAAAAAGTGAGTCAAGGCGAAGTGCTAGGTCAATTACTTTACCATGGTGATGGTACGCATATTCATTTTATGATAAGAGTGAATAGAGAAGATGCTTGTCCATATCAATTTTTCAGCGCATCTGCAAAAGCTATTTT
The DNA here is from genome assembly GCA_030667035.1 of Candidatus Heimdallarchaeota archaeon. Classification (GTDB taxonomy): domain Archaea; phylum Asgardarchaeota; class Heimdallarchaeia; order JABLTI01; family JABLTI01; genus JABLTI01. The sequence goes on from DAOUWQ010000448.1 coordinate 419, forward strand.
TGATCCACTATGGAACTTGTATGGAACAACAAGTATCGTTTGTAACGACACCTCAATCTAATGAAATGTTCAGCTTAGTGAACTTTTGTTAGAAAATAATTATTTATTTACTATAATTCATTACTGTAAAAAGTCCAAGAAGTTAAAAATGAGTGGAATCATTACACGAATGTAAAATTAATCTATTAAAATTATTGAGTGATAAAATTGAGTGAACCAGATATATCAGGTATTGTTTCTAAAAAATTGAATCGCTATTTGTTAACCGCTGATGATGGTACAGAATACCAGCTTTTTGCGATCAATAAATGGGAAGCGCTTCCTGAAGAGCTATACACTGAAAAGTTTGCTAAAGTTGTAGGTGAAAAAGTCAAAGTTTCTGGTAGAGTCATCGAGAATATAATCTGGAATGCTTTGATACGTTATTCCAAAGAAAAGGATAATAACCCACCAAAAATCGATGATTTGAAGGCAACTGATTAACTTTAGATTTTTTGAGATTTTAAAAGAAAATGGAAATACTATTTTAGTTGTTAAGAAATTCTTCTATATCAATTTGAGATGGGAATGAAAGTTCTTTTCCTTTTTGTAATTTCGTGCAATTTATGCTAGACTGATGACAGTTGCAAGTGTAGCTTTAACTATTTTAGTCATAAATTCAAAATCTAAATAATCGCTTATATCCGCACTGGTATGATAATATGGGTATCGGAATTCGAAAGTATCAGTAATTGAAATTGCGGGAACTTGTTCTTTCCAGAAAGACGAATGGTCCGATCGCAATAGGTCAATTATTTGTTGAGATATTTCCTCATAGTTTAACGGAACTTCCAGACTATGGAATGGCAAATCAATATCCTTTATCTTACACTGTTCACAAAATGCTTGTGCAATTGATTTAGAATACTTGTCAGCAAATATACCTACAAAGTTGCCCACTCTATTTTCAATATCTACTTTATATGAGGGATATCTTTCAGGATCTATTCCAGCAGGATATTGTTGAGAATATTTCTTTTCAGATGAATATCCAATCTCTTCAAGATTAAATACGCCCAAAATCTTCTGCTTATTATGTTTATTCTTTTCAAGCCACTTAGAACTACCTATACATATTGATCCTCCAACCCAATTTGTTCTTGTTACATTCTCATAGAGTTTTTGTAAAGAATCAATATACTGTTTCTCTTTCTCTGTTAATTGTTCAGCAATGTTTCCGATAGCTAATTGCCAAGACTCTTTTACCGTTTTTCCTTGAACTAAATACTCCTCTCTTAAAACATCCAATATTTCAAGATGTTTTATTGAATGATAGGTTGAAAAACGAAGCTCATCATCTACTAAACCTGATTCTTCCATTAACTCTCTTATTTTCTTATCTTGTTGAGGATGGCTTTCTTCTAATGTAAAACCAATGAACCGTACATTTGTGTCAATGTCTGCCTTTGCTAATACTCGAGCAATCTCCAACATTCCAGCAATACCTGAGCCGTTGTCATTTGCCCCTGGAGAAACGCTAACCGTATCATAATGAGCTGTTACAAGCAGCTCCTTGTCTGATCCTTTATCTATTAGCCCCTCAATGTTTCTAAATTTCTGATCAAAACCATCTAGCTCAAATATATGCTCATTGACTTTTAGCCCATACTCTTCAAATTCATAAATTAGATAATCTGCAACAGCATCTAACAAATCAGGATTATCTATTGGATGTCTCACACCCTCAATATTGAGTATGTGCTGATACAATCTTTCAATATCAATCTGTTCGATTAATTTTTTTTTATCCAAACTAGCTTACCCTCAATAAATAATTCAATGTTTTTTTTATAACTGTAAGTATATCAATGATGTATTCCTATTACTACACTTGTTAATGCATATTTAAACCATTTTTGTCAAAGGTTTGCCTAGAAAGCTATATTTTTTAACATAGAAATGAAATACTATGATATGAGACGTTCTAAAATTATTTTCACTGGATTACTGCTTTTCCTATTTATATTTTCATCAGTAAATATCAGTTTTACACTTGCAGGATGGGAAACAGATCCGACAGGTGATGCGGATGGTATTGGAGCTTGCGACATTACACAAGTAGATGTTGATGTTACTTATCATTCACCTCCCACAGATGATGTTGTTTTACTAAAGATTACTTTAGCAGAAGAGATTACAATAAATTATAGTAAATCATTCAATTGGTTTGATTATAACTTCTACGTCGACACGAGTTTAACAACTAAT
>DAOUWQ010000006.1 GCA_030667035.1 Candidatus Heimdallarchaeota archaeon
AAAGCCTTCAGTTTAATCTCACAGAAGAAATTCACCGAAGTTCCCTCGTTGATAAAAAAAGCCAAAGAATTTGCAAAAGATGTTGATCCATATAATTATCTGTATGCTCTCTCCAATGAGATTCTAATGTTATACTACACAGGGATATTTGGTATAATAGAGGATAGAATAGCTCTTCTAGATAAAGAATATAAAAAAATTATTTCTAAACTACCTGAAGGAAATAAAAGTCGATTAGCTGTTTTAGAAGCCTACCTTCTTGGTAAATCTGTGTCAATATCATTGAAACGCAGAGAAGGAAAAATAGAGGAAGGAGCATCGATTGGTCAAGATCTTATTGCTAATGCAAGAAAAACCGAGAATCGATATTTACTGAACCGTCTTCTAAATAACACTGCATTATGTTTAGTTGAAAGCGGTAATCTAAGAGCCGGATTAAAATATTTAGAAGAAGCATTTGCTTTTTCAGAAAATTTGGGAAATCCTATTCAATTATCTATAGGAGCAGATAATATTGGTTTTATTTATCGAAATATGGGAAACATTGAGCAATCAATGAAGTATTTCTATATTGCATTAGAACATTCTAAAAGAGCAAATATTGCCCCCTACATTGTTGCTACAGAGATTAATATCGCTCATTTGCATTTGGATTTCGGGAATCCAAAACTCGCACTTGCTGATTCAGATATAGCATTGGAAAGCCTAAAAAATAGCAATGTCCCTGTGCCACCACAAATAGAAATTGCATTAGATCTTTGTCGTGCAGATATCTTTGAACACTTGGAGGATTTTGATAAAGTTCGAGATACTCTAAATCATGCTCTCGAGATAGTTAAGACAGCAGATTTGAATAAAGAAATACCTAAAATTAATCTAAGATTTGCTCGAATTTCTGCTAAACAACAAAACCTTGGAGAAGCAAATCAAAAGCTCACTGAAGCACTCGAATTTGCAATTACAAACAATTCATATGAAATAATTGTAAATGCTAAACTTCAATTGGCTGAAATTGATTTATTGAGATATCGAATGACAAATCAAAATATCCTTTTACTAGCTGCTTACGAAAAAATACTCGATTCAGAACAGCTTTGTATCGAGCAAGATTACAAATTGATATTAATTGATGTTTATATTTTGAAAGGATTGTTACTTTCTATTAACAATAAAAAGAAAGAGGGGACTACTGCATTAGAAAAAGCAATTGCTTTAGCACAAGAGCTAAACATCCTTGATAAGGAACAAGAGGCTAGAAATCAACTAGGTGAAATTGAGAAAGAAAAGAAAAGTCTGCTTGTCAGGATATTTACTCGAATAAATAAATCAATTAGATCAACGATCGCTTTTGAAAGTGTAACAGGACCTAAAACAATTGAAACTGATATACGAGCATTATTCCTTATCACAAGAGATTCCGGTTTACCTTTCTATCAAAAAGAATTTGGTGATACAAAACAAATTGATCCCGGGTTATTATCAGGATTATTATCTGCTATTAGAACGATGAGTCAAACGATTCTAGATGCAAAAGAAGGTGGGTTAAAATTAATTGACCATGGGAGTGTAGCAATAATGCTTGAAACACGTGAAAAATTATTTTTTGCTCTAGTAGTTTCAAAGGAAACATACATTCTTCGTGAAAATCTTCGAGAATTTGCTGACACATTATCAGAAGAACCAATTATAAAAATAATAGATCAAAGTGTAATAACCATAACAGAAAAACAAAACGCATTAATTGAAAATCTTGTCTTACAAACATTTGATAAATAATTAACTATTGTCAATATACCCAGAAAACTAAACATTCCAATGGTTCGCTTTTTTTGAACACTTTAAATAAGTGTAATATTTGACTAATTACTAGAAATTTAAGTTGAAAGTGAATTAATAGGTACTGCCAAAAGATTAAATTAAATTAAAATCTAATAATACTTGAGCAGAGACACATCTCTCTAGTAAGTTGAGAGGTACTGTTGGGATTGGTTTTTGCTCGCCTTTTTATTTTGTACTAACGTTTCAGTAACACTTATTTCTTAACAAAAAAATTATCAACTCTAAAATGAATATTATGTAAAACAAAAGGTAATACAGATGGTTAAAATTGAAAAAGGTCCCAGAGCAGCAGCTTATCCAGCTCCAGCTGCATTAGTATCAGCTTATGATGAAAATGAAAAGGCTAACGCAATGACTGCAGCATGGATATCGAATATATGTGCGGAACCATCTACAGTAGTAGTTGGTATACGAGAAAATAGATATACATTTGAGCTTGTAGAAAAATCAGGTTGTTTTGGAGTAAATATTCCCAATGTAGCAATTGCCAAAGAAACGGATTATTTTGGTGTAGTTTCCGGAAGAGATACAGACAAATTCAAAGATACCGGTTTAACAGTCTTCAAAGGTAAAGAAGTCAATGTTCCATTAATAAATGAGTGTCCAATAAATATTGAATGTAAATTGATTAAACAAGTAAAAATCGGATCACATCATGCGTTTTTTGGAGAAGTTCTGAAAGTGTATTATGATGAGAAGATGTTGGATGAAAAAGGAGCACCGGATATATTACTTGCAGATGTTCTAGCTTATGGCACAGGAAAATATTACTCACTAAAAGAATCAATAGACGCATATGGCTTCTCTAAGAGGAAATAATTTTTCCTTTTTTTACCTTTTTTCTTCTATGAACCTTAAATTAAAGTCTTTTACAATAAAAATTCCTATTTGATAAGACTTTAATAACAATTGCTAGTTGTGTTTTACTATTGATTAGAGGTGTGTCTTTTTTGCCAGAAATCAATTTGTTTACATTAGGTACAGTTAAAGTAACTAAAAAACTGAAAACAATCATTAATATTAGCTCTGAAGAGTTATTTGAAAAATATCCTGAAATTTCTTCAGGTCTTTCATTTGAAAGTAAAGATATGATACGTTTAGCTATGGATGATGGCCTTGAACCGCAACTGCGAAAGAAGAAGGATGAAATAATAGCCTATTTTGAAGCCGTTGAAAGTCAAATGCTACAATTAGGTTTCGGTTCTGAAGAAGCAGCTGAAAAAGAAGAAGCTGAAGAATTGAAAGGAGAAGAAATGGATGCTAGTGACATCCCAGAGCAAAAGGATCAGGATACCTTTGACGAGGAATCCAAACAAAAAGAAGGAAAAATAATCATAGGTGATCAACAAATGGACTCAAAATTAGTGCCAATTAAAATTAAAGAGAAAATTGCCTTGTATCAAGAACGAGATGGTACTCTTTCTACAACAAAAGAAACTACCCGTGAAGGCAAAATCGAAATTTTGAACAATTCAGACAAAGATCGTCTTTGGGATATTGATTTAAAATTTGAGAATGTTTCTCAAACAGATATTCAAGATGAATCATTTGCTGTTGAAGAATTAGACCCCGAAACATCAAAAGATTTTGAATATACTTTTGAAGCAGACGTAGCATCAAAATTAGATATTGAAGAATTTATTTCTACTGTTGGAGATCCTGATATCGAATCCTACTCATTAGCTGTAGGTGCAGAAAATGAGATTTTCATGAGAATAAAACTAAAAAACACTGAATATGAAGAAGTTTCCAGTATTGGTGTTTTTAAATTCATTCCAGACGAATTCACAAATCCTCAAATCTTAGGTCAATCAGCTGGCAGTGCTGAAATCAAAGATAAAGATGGGAAGAACTATGCTCATTGGGAACTCGAGAAACTCGATGGAAATGAAGAAGCCACACTTGACTTGCGATTAAATGTCTATATTGATAGCAAAGATACAAAAATACGCACAGGTGAAATTGCTTTCAAATATCTCACACCAGAGAGTGTAAGTGGTATTGAAATTGGTTCTTTTGATGCATACACAAATAACTCCTACAATATCGTCACATCTGAAATTGATGATGAACCTAACAAATATGAGTGTAAATTCATTTTTGAAAACACAAGTGAATTTATGATTCGTTTAGTAAATGCTGACGTCTATAACGAAGAAGATACAAGCATTAAGTATGTCGATATTGACCCTAACGATATCCCAGAAATTCCCGCAGGAGGAAAATGGGAATCCAATGTTTGGACATTTACTGCGGAAGATGGAGAATATCCTACATTCAAAACGAAAGTAGAATTCTTTACCATTGCAGATCATCAAATTGCTACCAAAGTCAAAGTAAATATTGTTGATTTGGAATTAGCTGTTGCTGCACTAGAAGGAGTAATTAGTTATGGTATAGAAAAATTACCATCATTCAAGATTACACCATTTAACCTTTCTGGAAAAGTAACCAATACAGGTGGTGCCTCATTAAATGAAGTTACACTTGTTGAGAATATTCAAGCAGAATTCTTACCTCCAAAACCATCTCAAGTTGAAGTATATCTTAACGGAAACATCATTGATGTTCCAGCTGATGCAATAAAAATAGAACCCGATGATCAAGATCCAACTGTAGAACACACAGTAACAGTCACTCTTGAAAATCTAAAAGATTCATATGCTGGTCCATTACAACCTGAGGAAGACATTGAATTCAAATACCCAATTACTGCTTACAATCCAACTAAGGAAACACTCTACAAAGCAGATGCCATTTTAACAGCAAATACTTTCCCACCCGGTAAGCCAATAGAAATTCGTGCAGATCCTATAGAAATAATGGTTGAACACATTCGACGCAATATTGCTAAGGGTAAATATATTCAAGCATTAGATACTGAAGGAGAATTCGAAATAACTCTCTCAATCAAGAATATGGGCGAAAGCGAATTAACAAATTATCGTCTCAAAGAGAAAGTTGCAGCAGGTTTAATTCTCTCTGATATTAGTCATGAAGCTAAAATCTCAGAGAAAGAAGGAAATAAGATTCTTGCATGGAAGTTTGAGACAATAGCTCCAAATGAAGTTATCAAAGTAACTTACAAGATAAGTCCTTCTGCTGAAGCTAAAGTAAGTGAAACACAAAAAGATGATTAAAATATCATCATCTTTTTATTTTCTATTTTTTTCTATTTATTATTGGAAATTTTCTCAGATAAATATTGTCCTGTTTTTAAACCAGAATATAGCGAAGTTCCAACTCCACCACCGCTAATATTTGAGCCTGCGAATAAGAGATTCTTGATTGGTGATTTGTAATTACCAACAATTTGATCATATCTTGTGGCATACCAAGCACCTTTTGAAGCGAGGTTGTATCTTTCAAATGTTAATGGTGTTGCCAATTCACTAAAAATAATATGTTCTGATAAATTAGGAATAGCTGTTTCAATTCGAGCAATTATTTTTTCTGTAACTTCTTTTTTCAGCTGTTTGTAATCTGCTTTTCGTTCCATTTTATCATTAGCTTTCCAATTATCATTCCAATCAAAGGGAGTAAAAGCTAATATGATTATACTCTTTTTGTTTCCAACCTCTAAATTCGAATCTATATTGGATGGAATTCTCACACCAAGAAACTCATAGTCAAAATAGCCTTCCCTAAGGCGAGTAATGAGATAATCAAAATCGATTTCGTTGCTTACATTGAAGTGGGGTGGATACTGTGTTAAATCGATTTCTTCTACAGTTAAAAATAGCAATGCACCAGTAATTGATAGTTCTTTTCGCTTAATATTTTTCAAATATTGTTTATTGAAATTTTCTTCACCAACATAATTAAAAACTGTTCTTTGGAGGTCAGCATTGGAAATTACCCAAGGACTTTCTAAAATCGTTCCATCAGACAATTTTACTCCTCTAACTACTCCTTCAGAAATTACTATTTTCTCTACTTCCGACTTATATTGAATTTGCCCGCCGTTTTTACGATAATGATCAGCAAAATTTTCTGCAAATGCTAACATTCCTCCAACAGGATACTGTACTCCAAATGTATGAGCTTCACTTATTATATTTGCAGCAATTGGTGCAGTTATTTCATTAGATTTTAGAGCAAGCCAAGTGCAATAAAATTTAAATAAATTCTTAACATTCTCATCGGTTAAAAAACGATTTAATAAATGAGAGAACTTTAACAAACCATATTTTCTAAGTTTTGGATATTTAAAAATCACTTTGAGTAAATCAAGAAAAGTTATTTTAGGACTAGTGAACCCGGAATCGGTTATTTCATTATTAATCGCATCACATTCATTCAAGAATTTTATTACATTCTCTTTTTCATGTGGGTATTTAGTTTCAATTTCAACCAATAGTTTGTCTCGAGAAGAAAACATATTCAAAAAATCATTATTACGATAATTTGCTTCAATTGGTTCTATCTGTAACACAGGATGATTGAAACCTAATTCGTTCAAAATTTTATTAGAACCACCCTTTTCAAAATGGAGCATTCCTTCTGCACCTAGATCAAAATAAATACCTTTTCTCTTAAAGCCTGAGACATAACCACCAGGATAGTTATTTTGCTCAATAATTATTGTTTTTAACTCAGGATTTTTTGCTTGCAAAAAGTTTCCTGCACTTAAACCACCGATTCCAGCACCTATTATTATTACATCAAATTCATTTTCATTTCTCAAGAAAATACCTCAATGAGCTATAAAGAATAGATGGAAATAGGAATAAAAATTGAAATTTAATGCTATAATGTTAAGTTAGTAATGTTATTGTACTTTTAAGTCTTTGTTACAAATTCCTCTAAGCTTAGTGAATGAATGTTTTTGGTAGTAGGGAAACCAGTGGTCTGATCCCAATCTCTTGCTTTGTAATATTCTTTCAATTGAACTGCTAGATTAGGAATTTTCCCTTCTGTTCCTCCTTCTTTTAATTTGTAAGACATAACTTTGGGCAAACGATCATTTTCTTTTGTTAAACCAAGTTTTTTGTTAAGTAGTCTCTTCAAATTGGTTATTCGAGTACCAGCATTCATTATTTCATCTATAGTTATATCCCAACCAGTAGCGAGCTCAACTGCTTTAACAGTATCTTTGAAAGGAGGCATAGCAAAATGGCACATAATCATTGCATTATATACTGCTCTAAAATCTTGAACTTTGACAGCTAACGATCCAGCCTCGACATCATCAAATCGGTCTTTGCAATCAAGATTTATTTCGGGAACAGTAACACCTAAGCCCATTTTGTAACCATCACCATTATTGTGACAAGCACCTCGAGATGAGGTAGCATATACTGCGGCCATCGAAAAGAATGCTCTGGGATCATGATAGGGTAATTCCAAACCATTAACAGTATGTGCTTCATCAGGCACACCATAATTTGCTGCAACAACATCAGAGCCTTTAGCCATAATTTTTCCAATGCCTTTGCTATGAGCCATTAGTTCTAGTAATTTAATAACTGCATCAATGTTTCCCCAAGTTGCATCTATACCCTCTAAATCTTCTTGTGGTATTTTACCCATTTCGTTTAAATGAAACACTAAGGCAATTATTTGACTTGCAGAAATTGTATCCAAGCCATAAACATTACACAAATAATTTGCTTGAGCAATTCCTTCTAAATTATCGATGAGCAAATTAGTGCCAAAACCAGCGAGCGTTTCATACTCAGGCCCCGCCGTTTGTGGTATAGCATATTTCCCTTCATCTATTTTGACTATTCTTCCACAACCAATGATACAACTGTAGCAATGATATCGTTTAATGAATATTGTTTCTAACATTCGAGAACCATCTATTGCTTCAGTATTCTCCATGAACCCTTTGTACCAATATTTTACTGGCACATCTCCCCATTTCATCCCACCAGAAGTGTATGCTGCGGTTCCAAACATAGTTCTTGCAACAGAATTTTCTTTAATATTCTTTCTCATTTTAGATATTAGTTCTTTGAATTCTACTGGTTTAGCTATTCCAACGTCTCGAGTAGATGATCGTAAAGCTATTGCTTTTAGGTTCTTAGAACCCATGACAGTCCCTAATCCAGTTCTGCCTGCAGCACGATCACCATCGTTCATCAGTGCTGCAATGGTACTAAGATTTTCACCTGCTTGTCCTATTGTTGCATAACTAGAAATTTTCCCATGTTTTTCTTCGAGGATATCCCCGACTTCAAAGGACCCTTTTCCCCAAAGGTCTGTTGCTTCATGAAATTCAATTTTATCATCAAAGATTGTAATATATGTTGGTTTTGTTGATTTCCCAGTAATAATTATACCATCATATCCTAAGAATTTCATATAGGCCCCAAATTTCCCTCCGGAATTTGCTTCACCCCAGATATTCGTTGCAGGTGATTTTGCACAAACAACATGTCGTCCACAATTTGGTGCTTTAGTACCTACTAATGGACCTGCGAAAAAACCTAAGGGATTCTCTGGTGATAAAGGATCTAATTCCTTTGTTAATCTATCAAAAAGTATAGCAGCTGCTAATCCACTTCCACCAACAAATTGTCGATATAATTCTTCTTTTGGATTCAAAATGCTAACATTTTTTGTTGTGAGATTAATTTCTAATATTTTCCCAGTATTGCCAAAGAAATTCATGCTGTATTTACCACCAATATAAAATTACACTTACAATTTATAATCTTAAAAGTATCCCAAATAAATTTCTGTCGCTTAAAATTATTTTTTGCTAGAGAAAACATAATGTCCACAAAAAAAACACTCTTAAAGCTTAAATAACTAAACATAGAGTAAGAAAAACAAACTAATAACAATTGGAGAGCTATATTTTGTCTGAAATAATAAATGGATTAACACTTAGCAATAATGAGGAGAGAATCTACCTTTTACTTCTCTCAATGGGCCAACTCTCTACAACAGAGATAGCGCAAATGATTGATGGAAAAGTTTCCGAAGTAGAAAGTAACATAAATTCTTTGATTAGTAAGGATTTAGTCTTTACAAATCCAGGTATTGTCACAAAATTTACTGCTGTTTATCCTTTGGTTTCTCTGTCTGAAAAAGCAAAAGATACCCTCACTACAGTACAAACTCTTGGTGATGACATCAACGCATATTCTACTGAGAAATTTGATACATTAGATAAAATCGTTAATGAGCAGAAAGAAAATATCATCAAAATAACTTCAGAAGCGAAGGAAGAAAATCGTGTTTCAACTGAAACAGCTACTACTGAAATAACTTCAGATATTGAAAAATTAATTGATGATATCAGTCAGATTTTAAATACTGAAAGTAGAGCCATAACTGAATTAGCAAGTAGCACTACTATCAATTTAACTAAACATTATCAAGAAACTACTGAAACAGCAGGGAATTCGATTAGCTCAGCTGTTAGTGATGTTGTAAATTCATTAAACAATGCACAAACAGAAATCACTAAATCTTTTGATGATTCTACCGCGAAAGTTGGTACTGCTGCAGATGTTATGGATAATAGCTTACAAGCTTTACTTGATAATAATTTAAATGAAAATGTCAAAGTAAATAAAGAAATACATGGTAAATTGAATAGGGCTATCGAAGAATACAATAAAGCAGCCCTAGATAATGTTAACCTTAGTGGTCAAACTATTTCTGATAATTACGCAGGAGTAATTGATGCTGTTAATACAAGATTAGCAACTCAAGGAGAAGAAACAAATCAAATTCTTGGGGAACGCATTCGAAATATTTCAGATTCAATGGGTGAAATGAATGATGAATTTGGAAAGTTAATCAAAGACAAGCTGAACGGTGTTCGTAGAGAGTACCAACAGTTAATTGAATCACTCACTCGAAATGTTGAAACTTTATTCGCAGATGCCAATGCACAACTTCAAAGTTCGATTGCTGCGAAAACAAAAACAAATGAAGATAGATTAAGTAATCTCTTCAAATTACTTGAAGAAAACCTTGAAAGAAATGCTAGCGACACTCGTATGGAAGTTAAGAACAAAGAAAATCGGGTTAGCACTGAATTGAAAGCTTCTGCAGAGATTACAAACAGAAAAATGACAGAAATAAATGAAAAACTGTCTATGGAAATTACTAACAATTTCAATAAAACACGAACAGACTTTGAAACAACTAAGAATGATATGAGTCAAAAAATATCTTCTTCCGCAACAGATTTCAAATCAAAATATCATGAAGCTAGAGATGCCACACAAGTCAGTGTTGCAAAAGAATTCCAAAGTCAAGAAACAATATTTACTTCTATTGGATCTAAAATGCTCGAAGACATCCGCACATTAAATACTTCAAGCGAAGCTAAAACAAAGAACTTCATCAAGGATACAGAAGAACGAGCGATTTCTGCTATTGGTAAAATTGAAATGCCCTCAAAAACACTTCTGAATCGAGGAAAACAAGCTGCATTAAAAACAGTACAAACCCAATCATCTTTGGTAACTAAAACTATCAATGATACTCAAACAGGATTGGAAGATACAATTATTTCAGAAACTTCTAATATTAAAAACCAATTCAAAGGTTACGGTGACAAATTTAAGGATAGCAATAAAACAATTGAACGCCTTTTAGCAAACATCGAACTAACCTATCGAGAACTGATTACTCGAGTGAAAGATGTTAAAAGACCTGCAGTTACTACTTCAATTCTTCTAGGAAGAGATGCGGTACTGAATCAAATGGAAGAGATTTTAACGCGAGTGAAATCAACTGTTACCATTGTTTATCCAAAAATAAACGATGTTCATCTCGATGCACTTCTAAGTAGTAATCCAAGAACAAGAATCATTGTTATATCTGATTTTGACATATTCAAAAATGCTGACCTGATTAAGCAATTGATGTCAAAAGAAAATATTCAATTGAAATCTTTAACAACAAGTTCAACCATTAAACCCTATTTTGCAATTGGAAGAGATGGCGAAGAGGGATTAATAGCAAGCTTAGATGATTCAGAACAAGTTATTGGTTTTACTAGCAAATCACAAGCGTTTGTTGAATTAATAAGCGCTGAGATCATTAATACTATTATAACACCAAAAACAAAAAGAGTAGTATTACCTGATACAGAATAAGTGTTTTGAATTTTATAAAATAACTTGATGTATCTACCATCAAGTTCCTTTTCTTATTTTATTAGCTCTTTTCTCAATAGACTTTGTTTAAGATACTTTGAATTTAACGAATTTTTAGTCATTCTTGTGTTCAAACAAAATCGAGAGTAAATTTAATACTTAATTGACCAAAATTATCTTGGAATGAGGAAAATGAGTAAAAGTAAACTTCGCACAAAAATAATTTTCTTATTATTAACAGCAATTATTTTTTACAGTTATTTTGCATCGATAAATTATGTAAAAGCAGATTATAATATCGCTGTTGGCGATTCTTTTAGTTATGATATTACTAAACTCAGAAACCTTACTAACACTAGTACATCAATAAATATTGGTGCTGTTATATTAGCAGAAGGGTTATCTTTTACAATCAACGTAACTTACTTTGAATTACCTCATATAAAGTATGTAATCAAAGCAGAAGGGAGCCCTGCAGAGGAATATGCTTTATTTAGTGAAATAATTTTCATGAATAGAAATTGGGATGATTTAACTGAGGAATATGAATTAACCGGTTATGAAGTTGAAGAAACAAGCACAACATGGAGTGTGCGAGATGATAGATTCGGAATTCTAGAAGTTGATTATTGGAAAGCTGATGGTGTTCTTTCCAAATTTTATGCAAATAATTTTACTGCTCTCGTTAATGGATTAAGCGTCGGAGAAGTTGAAATTATACGAGATATTGGAAGTAGTACTAATAATGGTGCTATTTCTTTATTGACAATTCTGCCGATGGTATTTTCTATATTCTTTATAGCTACAATCATAACTAAGAAAAAAGCATAAACTACATATAGTTAATATTCATTCTTTTGACATGAGCAATTAATATTTTATAGAGACTTGTATATTATCAGCTAATAAGAGGTTTGCTTGCCTATGAAAGTAGGAATAAATGGTACTGGATTAATAACGAGGGCATTGGTAAAGCTTATTGCTTTAAATGAAGAATTCAAAGATATTGAAATAGCTCAAATAAATGGGAGATCAATGACTATTGACCGACTAAAGGATTTATTACTCTATTCTAGCTCACAAGGACATTCAAACTTGGATGTTTCAGTCAATAGCAATAGCAAAGAACTAATTGTTAATGGAAAGAAAATCAAATATACTGCTGATACAAAACCAGAAGATATCAAATGGTTGCCAGAAATTGAATTATTAATTGAAGCTACAGGAACATTCAGAGATGATTCAAAAAATAGCAAGGATCCCAACAGGCATTTTAAAGCAGAAAACAATAATCTAAAGGGAATTGTAATCACTGCTCCTGGCAAAGGTAGTATTGTTGATTATATGTGGGTAGCTTCACCGGATTTGGAAGAAGAAATAACAGCTGTAACATCTACAGGGAAACCATTTGTAATTGGAGCAGCTAGTTGCACAACAACAGCAACTATACCTATTGTTGACACTCTTGATGATTTATTTGGTATTGAGTCTTGTTATCTAACAACGGTTCATGCTGTTACAAGATCACAAGATATCTTAGATGGTTCTAAAGGTTGGTGTGCAATGGACACTCAACTTCACACCACAGGTGCTACAAAAGCTACTAATAAAGTTCTGAAGAAAAGCATTCCAATGGACGGTATTGCGTTTCGAACGTCAGATAAAGCTGGAAGTTTTATACAAATAGATGCTGTTCTCAATAAGGAAGTAACGAAAGAAGATCTTCTCGAAGCATTTGAAAATAGCAAATACAAAGATTCTTTTGCATATTCAACAGTAACGAATCCGCCTTCTAGCTATGTTCGAGGGAACAAAGCAATGGTTGTTCTCATACCTGATGAATTCGTAATTATCAACAAAAAGAGAGTGATAATTAAAGGGCTCTACGATAATGAAGAAGGCTATACACATCATTTATTACATTTAATTAACTTCGTCATCTCAAAAATGACTTGAAATAAAAACAAATAGATCAATAGCAAACAGTTAGGGGTTACCTAAGTTCTATTGATCTTCAACTTTTTATCAAATAAAATAAGCTAGTACAAATAAAGCACCAGTGATAACAAGTCCAGACATCATAGATAAGCCAATAATTAGCATTGCTTTTCTGAAATCTTGTTTTATCATTTCAGGGAAATCTATTTCGCCTTCAATAAGCTCTGGTTTTGGGAGTGAAATTTGTTTTGACATTTTGTTACCTCCATTTACTGCATTTGATATTTCTTTGTTAGACCATTCACAGCACAGAATTTGAAGAAGTACTGGTAAATACCCATGAAAGTCATAATTTAATGTATAATTAGTGTTAACATCCAGTATGGA